>JBBRHH010000462.1:0-4994 GCA_038222915.1 Tepidisphaerales bacterium | reverse complement strand
TCGCCGCTGAAGTTCTTCGCCTTTGATTCGAGGCATGGTTGATCCTCCTTGATCGGTTGTTCGGAAAAAGGAAAACGATAATCCGGTGCCGCCACCGTCATTATTGCCCCGCCAGCCTCATACAACAACGGTCGTGCACCCGGTTAATCGGCCTCCCTCTCCACGTCCGATATCAACTCGCCTGCAACGCCGCGGATACGCCATGAAACACCGCCGCAATGCGAATCGTGTCGTTGACGTTGTCCTCGGTCAGCCCGCCATCAATGATGCTCTTCTCATGAGCCTGCACACACACTTCGCACCCGTGTATCGCACTCACCGCCAGCGCAAACAGCTCGCCATTCATCTTCCCCGTATGCGGATGTCCCAGCCGGTTCATCCGCAGCCGCGGCGGCTTTGTGGCGTATGACGCCTTCCCGCTCATATGCCGGAAGCGGTAGTAGATGTTGGTCATTGCCATCAGCACCGCCGCCGCCGACGCATCCTCAATCAGCTGGGCTGAAGTTACTTTCACCGCGTCCGCCAGGGTCGCCGTGCGCAGCTCGGCATTCTCGCACGCAATCGCCGACGCCACCGCCACGCCCCATCGTTGATCGGTGCTCAAGCTGGAATCGCTCAGTACAGACTCCAGGCTCAGCTTCACGTCTTTTGCGAACTCCGGCAGCTTCTGTCGAATAACCTCAAGCGCCACCAGCATAATGCGGCCTCCATCATGACAAGCTGCCACATCACAGCGCCCACGGTTCTCGATACTCCCGCCGCAAGAACTTCTCTGCCTCCGGTGCATTCGGGAACTTCATGTTTGGGCCGTCCCATTGCAACTTCTTCCCTTGTGCCCGTACCGCCACGTTGCCCAGCAGGATGAACTCGGTCAGCATGCCGGCGTGGTCGAAGTTCGACAACGCCGCCGGACCGCCCTTGGCCGCGGCCAGCCATTCCATCTTATGACCTTCGTCGTTTCCTTCGGGGTTTCTCGCCAGCGTTGGCGGCGGTGCTTTGTAGTCGCGGAAGTCGTCAACCGGCAGCAGCCACCAGTCTTCGCCGTTGTCGTGCGATGTGTACATAATCCCCTTGTCACCAACCAGAATAGCCCCGCCTTTGGCGAGAGTTAATTTGCGGGTCGGCGCGGTGGTGGTCGTGGCACCCTTCGGGGCGTGCTCGGCGCGTCGGGCCTTTGTGTATTCCGTCAGCACCTTCTCCAGCAGGTCATCAGGCGGCAACACCAGCTTGCCGTCCTTAGTGCCCTCGTACCAGGTCACTTTAACCGGCGACATTCCATCGCGCTCGGGGAACTCGTAATTGACGCGGGCCCAGGCGGGGTAGGTGTTTGGATTCAACTCCTCAGCCTCGGCGTATATCGTGCTGGGGTAGCCGAGCTTTAAGGCCATGAAGGGCATGTTGGCGAGGTGACATCCCATGTCGCCCAGCGCGCCGGTGCCGAAATCCCACCAACCGCGCCACGCGAAAGGGTGATAGTACTTTTCGGCGTAGGGGCGTTGCGGCGCGGTGCCGAGCCATTCGTCCCACTTCAGGAAATCGGGAACGGCGGCCTCAACGGGTCTTTGTTTAATCGTCGGCGATTGCGGCCACCAGCCGGTTGGCCGATCCGTCCAGATGTGCACCTCGCGCACGTTGCCAATGGCGCCGGCGCGAATGACTTCGACGGCCGTGCGCAACCTGCTGTCGGCTGTGCCCTGATTGCCCATCTGGCTCGCGATTTTATATTCCTTCGCGGCCAGGCGAAGCTGGCGCGCTTCCCACACGTCGTGGGTCATCGGCTTTTGCGTATAAACGTGCTTGCCCATCTTGATCGCCATCATCGTTGCGACGGCGTGGGTGTGGTCGGGCGTGGAAATGGTAACAGCGTCGATCTCCTTCCCCATCGCGTCAAACATCTTTCGGAAATCGGTGAATTTTTTGGCTTTGGGATGTTTTTCCCCCATGGCGTCCAGGCGGCGCGTATCCACGTCACAGATGGCAATGAGATTCGCGTGGTTGGCGGCCTGATCGCAGTCGCCTTCACCTTTGCCGCCGATGCCGATACTGGCCAGACCGAGCTTCTCATTGGGCGACTTGCTTGCCAGCTCATCCGCCCATGTCGCCCGACCGGCGATCCAGACGCCAGCACCGGCCAAGCTTGCGCCCTTTAAGAATTCACGCCGATTGGACTTGTGGCTCATGAAATTTCCATAATTGGAGGTGTACGATGGAGCGGAAATGAACGGATGAATTGTACCAAAATCGATAACCGCGCATAGAGACGCGGGTTATGTGAGATTTTCGGAACAATTAATCCGCCGATTGATGGAAGAAAACCCTCAGCCCCTCGCACTGGAAGTGCGTGATGGGGCTGACATCGGCATGGTCTGTGCAGTTGTCCCGCGCAGATTGAGGAGAGTCAGAAAATGTGGAACGACTTTTTTCGAAATCCAGGCGATGCCGACCGGCCCAATGAACCTTGGATGTCGGCCCGCAAGGCTGTGAGCCTCAAGGGGCAGTTGCACAATGCGCAGATCATTCATCTCCTCGATTTGACATATCTCGCGGCCTCCACAGGCGAAATGACCAGCACCGGCGTGCTGGTGTCGGGGGCAGACGCCGACCTTATTTTCGATCTGGATGGCCGGCAGATTCCGCCCAGCCAGCAGTTGTTTGAGGGAACCGTGGCGTTTCAAGCTATTGAAATCAGCAAGCTTCACCAGTTAACGCTACGGGTTTTTCGGGAGAAGTGGGCGCCCGGCTGGCTGAGGGGCGGCAAATGGACATCACTCGACCTGCAAAAAGAGGCATGAGCGACGCCCCGCTGGCAAGCGGGCGCGAATCGCTATAATCCCTCCGCAATGACAAAGGATCGAACGGCCAAGCTGGCATTGGAAGATGGTACGGTCTTTACCGGCCGGGCATTCGGCGCTTCGGGCACGACCGAGGGCGAGGTTGTTTTTAATACCTCGATGACCGGGTATCAGGAGATCCTGACGGATCCCTCTTACAAGGGGCAGATCGTCACGATGACCTATCCGCTGATCGGCAACTACGGCATCAATCGCGAAGATGTCGAAAGCCGCCAGCCGCACGTCGCCGGGTTTATCATCAAGGAGCTGTCGCCGATCCGCTCCAACTTCCGATCAACCCTGTCACTCGACGAATATCTTCTCGAAAACAACCTGATTGGAATCGAAGGCATCGACACGCGTGCGCTGACCCGCAAACTGCGGATCAACGGCTCCATGCGCGGCGTTTTATCGACGGAAATTCTCGACGATCAGAAGCTGGTCGATCGGGCGCGGCATGGAGCACAGATGGCCGGAGCCGATTGGGTGAAGGCGGTTCGACCGGACAAGCAGAATGAGTGTAGCGAAGACCAGGGCGACTGGGCCTTGGGCAAAGTGGAGCGCGGCGACGGCCTGCATGTTGTGGCGCTCGACTGCGGGGCAAAGCACAATATCCTCCGCAACTTTATTGATCGAGGCGTAAAGGTGACAGTCCTGCCGCCGGAAACCACCGCTGAAGAAATCCTGAAGCACAGGCCCGACGGAGTTTTTGTAAGCAACGGGCCGGGCGACCCGGCCGCGCTCGACTACGCCGTGACACCGCTGCAGGGCGTGCTGGGAAAGGTGCCGATCTTCGGCATCTGTCTGGGTCATCAACTTCTTGGCCGGGCGATTGGAGCAGAGACGTTCAAATTAAAATTCGGCCATCGCGGCGGCAATCAACCGGTGAAAAATCTCGATACCGGCCGGGTCGAAATCACCAGCCAGAACCACGGCTTCGCGGTTGATGGCGAAAGCCTCCAGGCCAAGGGCGGCGTCATCACGCACATTAACCTGAACGACAACACGGTCGAAGGTTTCCGTCACAAGACCATGCCGGTCTTCAGCGTGCAATACCATCCGGAGGCCAGCCCGGGCCCGCACGACGCGGCCTATCTCTTTGATGCGTTCATGGAGATGATGAAGACCAAGCAGCCGGTAACGGGTGAGCGGCTGAAAGAACTGCAAGCGCTGCGCGAATAAGAACGGTGATCTATGGGGCTTTTTAGCTGGCTCTTCGGGCGCAAACCAGAGCCGGAAATTCCAATTCCAAAGTTCGCCCCAATCGCAGGGCGGCCGGCACGATGGTCGTCGCGGATGGGGTGGCGGTACCTGTCGTACAGCGATCCCGATATCGGCGTCTACTTCCAGATCGAGCCGATGGTCGAAGGCCCGGACACGGTGAATGTGCCAACCCAGGAAAAGTGGGCGGCAAAGGTGCCGGCGTCGGCGATCAAGCACAGGCTGGAGATTATCGAGCGGCTCAAGTCATTACCATGGAATCGCGAACTGGACTGGATCGAGTCCACCGCCAGCTTTGGGGTTCTGGATGCCGACAATCTGCTGCCGGTATCGCCCGGCAGCGTCGAGTCGACAGCGCCGGGGAAACAATTGGAACATCGACGGCTGTTTGAGCCTGAATCGACAACGCCGTTCGAGCAGGCGCGGGCGTTGTGGATTGATGAAGAACGCAAGTTCGCGGCAACGGCACGTGGCAGGGTGACGCTCTTCGAATCGACGGTTGCTAATCCGCGAACCGTTTTTGCCGCAGTACAGGTTCCGGCATTAAGGGCAAATCCCGGCGTTGTCGTAGACTGGCGCTCCGGCTAGACCGTGTTGGACACACAGATCTTTGCCTTTCAGCCGATATAGTGGAAAAGGCCCATTGCCCCGCTTTTTGAGGCCGGACACGATGTATTGGACACACTGATCATGAAGGAGAGATGGATGGGACGGGTTTGGCCGCGAAAATTTCTGCGCGGGGCCCGCCGACTGTTCGTTGTCGGACTTTTGATTCTGATCACGTTGTTTGGCTATGGCATATCTTCGCGCGACGCCGTGCAGATGGAACACTTTTGTGATGCCGTCGTCTCGTGGCGGACCAACCCGGAATTCCGTTCCATCGGCATTCAATATTGCGAATTGAGCAGTCTGGCCATGCGGACCCGGCCACTTGGAATTTCC
>JBBRHH010000461.1:0-5001 GCA_038222915.1 Tepidisphaerales bacterium | reverse complement strand
ACCTTCCCGCAGAACAAAGGCGAAGAAGCCGTCGCACTCGGCTCCGTCCGCGCTCTCCGCAAAGGCATCGATTACCTCGTCCCCTACTACCGCGAAAACGCCGGCCTCTTCCTCCACGGCCTTCCCATGCACGACGTTCTCCTCCATTGGATGGGCGACGAGCGCGGCAACGCCCTGCCACCGGAACTCGCAATAAACCCGATCTGCCTCGCCATCGGCACGCAAACCCTCCACGCTGCCGGCATCGCCTGGGCCTTCAAACTTCGCCAGGAAGACCGCGTCGTCCTCAGCTTCTTCGGCGAAGGGGCAACCAGCACCGGCGATTTCCACGAAGCGATGAACTTTGCCTCAGTTATGAAAGTCCCAGCCGTCTTCTGCTGCGTCAACAACCAGTGGGCCATCTCCGTCCCCTGCTGCAACCAATCCGCCACCCAAACCTTCGCTCAGAAGGCCCTGGCCTACGGCATGCCCACCGTGCAGGTCGATGGCAATGATATCTTCGCAATGTACAGCGCCACCCGTGACGCCGTCGAACACGCCCGCGCCGGCAAGGGCCCTTCCTTTATTGAAGCCATGACCTATCGCCTCGGCGACCACACCACCGCCGACGACGCCCGCCGCTACCGCACGCCTGAACAACTCGAATCGGCCGTTGCCCGCGACCCCATCACCCGCACCCGCAAGTACCTCGAATCCAAACAACTCTGGGACGAGGAGCACCAGACGAAGCTGATGGAGCGCGCCAAGATTATCGCCCACGAAGTGGCCACCGTCGCCCTCAACGTCGAAAAGCCCAACCCCGACGATCTCTTCGACTACACCTACGAAAAACTCCCGCGCTCCCTGCAAATCCAAAAACAAACCCACCGCACCGACTCCATCGGCCAGGACCCAGAACAACCGCACCTCGCACCCGACCCGGAGCCCGTCCTCGAACCTGCAACACCCGACCGGTAAACGCCATGGCCAAACTCGACCTTGTAGAAGCAATCAACCACACCCTCGCCCAGGAAATGGCGAATGACGATCGCATTGTCCTCCTCGGTGAAGACATCGGCAAAAACGGCGGCGTCTTCCGCGTCACCGACGGCCTGCAAAAACGCTTCGGCGCTTCCCGCGTCATCGACTCGCCCCTCTCCGAATCTGGCATCATTGGCACCTCAATCGGCCTCGCCATGGCCGGCATGCGCCCCATCCCCGAAATCCAGTTCGAAGGTTTCCTCGGCCCCGCCTACGACCAACTTGTCAACCAGGCCGCCCGCTGTCGCACCCGCACCCGCGGCGCATTCACCTGCCCGATGACCGTCCGCGTCCCAATCGGCGGCGGCATCCACGCCCCCGAGCTACACAGCGATTCCCCCGAAGCCGTCTACGCCCACGCGCCCGGCCTCAAAGTCGTCATGCCCTCGCACCCCTACGACGCCAAAGGCCTGCTCCTCAGCGCCATCCGCGACCCCGACCCGGTCATCTTCTTCGAACCCAAGCGCGTCTACCGCTCCTTCCGCGAGGAAGTTCCCGACGAGGAATACACCATCCCCATCGGGCAGGCCAAAGTCCTCAACCAAGGTTCCGACATCACCATCGTCACTTGGGGCGCAATGGTCTTCCAATGCCTCGAAGCGATGGACCATCTCCCCGAAGAAGTCAGCGTCGAGCTGATAGATCTCCGCACCATTTACCCCATCGACGTCGATACGATCGCGGAGTCGGTTAACAAAACCGGCCGGGCCATCGTCGTCCACGAAGCCCCACTCACTGCCGGCCTCGGCGCAGAAATCTCCGCACTCATCCAGGAACACTGCTTCCTACATCTCGAAGCGCCAGTGCAGCGCGTGACTGGATTTGACACCGTCATGCCATATTACAAATTGGAAAAGGAGTATCTTCCCGATGCCGGACGCATTCAGAACAGCATCCGCGATTGCCTTGCATATTGAAGGTAGCGTTGTCTACAATTGACAATCAAACGAAATGATCACGCAAGCTCCAGCTCAATATCCGGCTCTTCTGCAAGGCGTCCAACGACTTGTGAGTGAACACGCCAAACTCGCTGACGAACCTCTTTTGCTGGCAATCTATTACAAATCGCCTTCCGAGCCCAACGACGTTTTTCTCTTTGAGGTGATCGAGAATTTTGGAAGTGGGGCCGTTGATCCCGACAACGAGGTTTTTGAGGTCGTCTACAATTCCACCACCGGTTTCGAGCTTGAACCCGGCCAGCGGCTCCACATGCTGCTCACCAATCCGCATGAGTTGGAACAGGCGACCAAGGAGAATTGGCCCACGCTCGCAGAACTCCGGCAGGCGATCGGCGCAGGTGAGTATCAGGTCCTTCACTCCAGTTCATCGGACCAACATCTGATGGAAATGCTGCATGCATGATCCCAGCCCGAACCTCTGGCTCTCGCAGGCAGAATCGGACCGTCACGCCAGCACCCGTATTTTTGATCCCGACGATCATCGAACTTTCTGTCAAACCATTTCCAAGCATCAGCAGACCGTGGAAAAAGCGGTGAAGGCGATTGCAGCAGCCGTTTCTGACGCAGGCATCCTTTCGCTTCCGCGCACGCACTATTACAAGCATGATGTTGACGTACTCGTTTCGTTGCTTGGCCGTCTCCCCAAGCCCAAAGACAGCCGCGATATTCAAGGCCGGATCGACAAACTTCTGAACTCGTTCCATCGGAGCGAGATTAAGGTGCTCTCCGCGCTGACGCCAAGGAAGCCGGCCCCTGGCGCGCTACATTCCCGTAATATTGAATATCCCTACGAAACGGCGCCAGGCATCTGGACAGCGCCGACTCTGATTGGATCGTTTCAACTCACCGAGGTTACGCGCTTCAATCATCTCGCCGAGCGCATTTATCAAGGCGCGCAGCGATTGGTTTCCGCGCTGCAACGTCGATGAGCGCGCGCCTACAATTTGAGGAACGAGGAACCATGCCAAACACCAATACCCATGACGTGTTTTACCTCCCCGACCTCGGCGAAGGCCTCGAAGAGGCCGAGTTGATTGAATGGTCAATTGAAGTTGGCCAGCGCGTCCAGGAAAACGACGTGCTGGCGAAAATGGAGACCGCCAAGGCCCTCGTCGAGGTACCCAGCCCGCGAGATGGCGTCATCGCCGCTCTTCATGGCAAGCCGGGGCAGGCGATCAAAGTCGGCGCGCCGCTTGTCTCCTACAAAGCCGAGGATCCCGCCGTCGCCACTGAACCTGAGCCACAATCCGCCGCTCCTGCAAAAGTTCCCGTCGATCCCGCGCCCGAACAGCGTGACGCCGGCACCGTTGTCGGCACGCTTGGCGAAGCACCCGCGACCGCGACCAACGGCAAGCCTCTCGCCGCCCCCGCGGTCCGCAAGCTCGCCCGCGATCTCGGCGTGGAAATCGACCACCTCACCGGCACCGGAATCGGCGGCCGAATCACCGAACAAGACGTCCGCGCCGCCGCCGGCCCTTCAGCCGCCACCGTCACAACATCCACCGCCCCCGAGGCCGCCCCGCGCCGCCCACTCGCAACGACTACTCCGGCCAAATCCCACGAAGGCGATCAGCGCATTCCCTTCCGCGGCGTCCGTCGCACCATCGCTGAGCACCTTCGCTACAGCGTCACCCACGCCGTCCATTTCACAGTGATGGATGAAGCCGACGTAACCGATCTCGACGTCCTCCGCCGCAAGCTCGTCGCCGCCTCCAACGAAAAGATCAGTTTCCTACCCTTCGTCGCCTCCGCCGTTTGCCGCGTCCTCACCGGCCAGCGCGGCGCACTCTTCGCCCGCCTCAACTCCACCGTCGACGACGACACCCAGGAAATCGTCCAGCACGCGGCCATCCATCTCGGCATCGCCACCGACACCGACAGCGGCCTCATGGTCCCCGTCATCCGCGACGCCCATCGCATGGGCGTTCTCGAAATCAACCGCCGCATCGCCGAGCTTGCCCAATCCGCGCGCGACCGCACCCTCACGCCCGCCAAGCTCTCCGGCTCCACTTTCACCATCAGCAATTTCGGCTCCTTCGCCGGCCGATTCGGCACCCCCATCATCAACTACCCCGAAGCCGCCATCCTCGCCGTCGGCCGGGCTCGCGAAGGCGTCGTCGCCCGCAACGGCATGATCGGCGTCGGCAAACTTCTCCCGCTCTCCCTCTCCGCCGACCATCGCGTCATCGACGGCGCAACCGCCGCGACCGCCCTCGCCAAAATCATCGACCTGTTGCAGTCGCCAGAGGACTTGCTACCAGCCGGTTAGGCAGTCACTTACGTGCGATAAGAGACCGGCGTTTACTTCTCCACGCGTTGAAACGCACAACCTAAGTTGCCAGCCGGCCTCAATGAGAATTGATCGCGCTTCCCCATTCCTCGACAAACCTCTGCGGAGTCAGCACAGTTAGATTTGGGAGCCGTTGACGAAAATACTTTCCAGCGTCGGTGCGGGCACCAGGCAGAGTGAGGAGATCGCGGTCCATTGTCACCAGGTGAGTCGCTGCCCCGGCGATGGACAATTCCACAAACATCGCATCCCGCGGATCGCGTTCAAGCTCAAATTTTATGCGGACAGTTCGATATTCATCGCCTACATACCGAAGCCGGTGCAACGCCAGTTCAACGCGTCGTAGCGTAAGGTTTGCGAATTTGGCGACAATCGCTGGATGCAGCAGGACGGCGCGATACTCGGCAAGCACCGGTGCGCTGAGTAGTGGAATTGCCTTGCGCGCTTGTAGGGAGTCGACAACTATCTGCGAGGCCGAAGATCTGGAGACAAGTCCGGCAAGCAGGACATTGGTGTCCAGTACCAGACGAAGCGTGTCAGCCGCCACGCCTACCTCTTTCTCCGACGGCTGCCAGCGTGATGGTCCGCTCGTGCAACCTCAACCAGTTTTGTGATTTCCGCATCGTCTACGTTACCGGCCGCATCGCGGACGGGTCGCATGATCTCGGCGAACGACGACTCTTCAGCTTCGCGCTGGAACGCCAGGCCATCCTCAATAAGCCGCTTGGCGTA
>JBBRHH010000460.1:0-5003 GCA_038222915.1 Tepidisphaerales bacterium | reverse complement strand
GACGTTCCAGTACAGGATGGGTTCACAGTGACCGACGAGAAGCTTTAGCCGGCTTCAGCCGCGCCATGGTCGGCTTCAGCCGAAAGGGCGACTTTCAGTCGCAACTCGAACCCTCCGGCTTTAGCCGGTGGTGGTTCAGTTGGCCTTCGCGTTTTCGCTGGCCATCCAGGTGGCGGCGTTTTCGAGGATTTTCAGGGGAATGGGTTGTTTGTAGACGTCGTAGGTTTCGTGGCCGGGGCGGAAGTAGAAGACTTTTCCTTTTCCGATGTTCCAGAGGCAGCCGCTCTTGAAGTGTTCGCCGGCATCCCATTTCTCTTCGAAGAGGACGACGTCGGGGGCGGGAACGTGGAAGGGGTCGCTGTACATCTCGGTGTGGGGGACGTCGAAGGTTTCGGGAATATCTTTGGTGATGGGGTGGTCTTTGGCGAGCGTGGTGAGGTGGCCTGGCTTGCCGTCGGCGCGGTAGGCGGGGAAGACGCAGAGGGGGAGGATGACGGTGAGTTGTTTCTGGCCGTCGGCGTCGGTCTTTAGTGAGGAGGAGGGGGTGAGCGGGGCGTCGGCCTTGGGGACGTTGTAGCCGGGCATGGGGACGGTGGTGACCTTGACGTCTTTGCGATCGGCCTCGGGAAGCGCGGCGAGGGCGTCGGAGATGGCGCGGTCGTTCATGGCCGCAATGAACGGGGCGCTCCAGTGGGCGGAGTGGAGAGAGATCAGACTGAGCTTGCCGGCTTTGATGCGCTGGAGGATGCGGTAGCCGAGCTCGGGCTTGACGTCGCGGTTGCGGATGTGGCCCCACCAGATGAGGACGTCACAGTGGTCGAGGGTTTCGTCGGAGAGGCCCTGGTCGGGGTCGTCGAGACGGACGGATTTCACTTCGAAGTTGGGTTTGGTTTTGAGGTACTCGGCGATCGCGTTGCCGAGGAAGTTTGGATAGGCCGCCTTTTGGGCGGGCTGCTGTTCGTCCCAGACCACGACGTGGATTATCGGGGCTGCAGGATCTGCGCGTGTGGGTGTCGCGATGAGGAATGCGAGCGCGAGAAATGCGAGGCAGCGGAGAGCGATTTTTGGCGGCATGGATCCTTTCGTTTTTATGCAGACGACAGGAAATCGTACCGCGGGCAATGATCACATCCAACGCGCAGGGAGCGCGGCTCATAATGTGCCAGTTGTGACGCGTGCTGTGTCGTGGTTTGCGCCTAAGCGTCGCGGCCGATAATATTTGCGCGGGCGGAAGGCGATGGTGATTTGATCTAACTTGTTCTTATTGGACACTTTGGCGAAATAGTCTTGGCATGCGAATTGATATGGCCTCGACATACAGATGTTAATCTGGGCAGTTTATTATTCGATTATTTTGGAGGCCTATCTTGACAAACACTATCAATATCCAGTCAATTGTCGGACTTGGACCGGTGGCGCGCTGGCATAGCGTGAGTGAGCTTGAGTCGGTGGGGCGGGCGCTCTTGATGTTGAAGCGGGGTGAAGATTTGCGGACTGATCGGGTGGAGGCAGCGAAGTTGGCGATTGCCAACGGGGAGTATGACGGTATGAAATTGAATGCGGCCCTGGATCGGCTGCTGAATGATATGAGCGTCTAGATGACGCCGACGATGATGGGAGAAAGCTGAAAGCGCCGCGAATCGCGGTGCTTTCTTTTTTTGGGGAGGAACTTGTCGCGATGGAGACGACGGCGGGGTTTTTTGATGAGGAGCCGCGGGGTTGGTCGAGTTTGGAAGATGATGCCGCCAGTGTGGCAGGTGAATTTAGGGGGCTGTCGAAATGGCATATCGGGCTCAATGAAAGCCTCCAGTTGGCGAATCGATAACGCCTTGTTAATGCGGCGATTGCGCATTGGCTTGTGGACGCAAATAATGGCACACATGTTGCGTTAGCATGGGTCGCTGCCCGTTACGGGTATGCGCTTATTTCAGGAGCGAACAATTATGGCAAAACCAATTGGCATCGATCTGGGAACCACCAACAGCGTGGTCGCCGTCATGGAAGGCGACCTGCCGAAGGTGCTTGTGAACGCCCAGGGTAGTCGTCTGACTCCGTCCGTCGTGGCCTTCACCGACAAGGGGGAAGTGCTGGTCGGCCAGCCTGCGAAACATCAGCAGGTAACCAATCCGAAGAACACAGTTTTTTCGATCAAGCGCTTCGTGGGCCGGCGTCATAGCGAGGTGGCCCAGGAAGAGAAGATGGTTCCGTACGAGATTGTCGGCGGAGCTGAAGAGATGGTGAAGGTTCGCGTGCGTGGGAAGGATTACACGCCGGAACAGGTGTCGTCGATGATCCTGGCGGATCTGAAGAAGACGGCCGAGGCGTATCTGGGTGAGACGGTGACCGACGCCGTGATCACCGTGCCGGCCTACTTCAATGACGCACAGCGGAAAGCAACGAAAGACGCCGGCGAGATCGCCGGTTTGAAGGTGATGCGCGTGTTGCCCGAGCCTACGGCGGCGGCACTTGCGTATGGCCTGGATAAGAACAAGAAGGACCAGAAGATCGCAGTCTTCGATCTGGGCGGCGGAACATTTGACGTTTCGTGCCTGGACGTGGGCGACGGCGTATTCGAAGTGTTGTCGATCAACGGCGACACGCATCTGGGCGGTGACGACTTTGACGAAGAGTTGATCAACTTCCTGGCCAACGAATTCAAGCGCAAAGAAGGGATCGATCTGCGGAAAGATCCGATGGCGCTGCAGCGCCTGAAAGAGGCGGCCGAGAAGGCGAAGATTGAGCTTTCGACCGCGATGGAGACAACGGTCAATTTGCCGTTCATCACGGCCGACCAGAGCGGGCCCAAGCACCTGCAGGAGACGCTGACGCGCTCGAAGTTTGAGCAGTTGATCGGGCCGCTGGTGGAGAAGTGCCGCAAGCCGGTGCTGGACGCGTTGAAAGACGCGAAGCTTACGCCGGAGCAGGTGGCAGAAGTAGTGCTGGTGGGTGGGTCGACGCGGGTGCCGATGGTGGCGCGTCTGGTTAAGGAACTATTCAACGGCAAAGAGCCGAACCGCAGCGTGAACCCGGACGAAGTGGTGGCGCTGGGCGCGGCCGTGCAGGCAAGCATCGCGACGGGTCAGATGAAGGACATCCTGGTGCTGGATGCGACGCCGCTTTCTCTGGGCGTTGAGACTCTGGGCGGCGTGATGACGACGCTGATTCCGCGTAACACGACCATTCCGGCGAGCAAGAAGGAAGTCTTCTCGACGGCTTCGGACAGCCAGCCCGCCGTGACTATCAACGTGCTGCAGGGCGAGCGCGAGTTTGCCAAGGACAACCGGTTGCTCGGGCGGTTTGAGCTGACGGATATTCCACCGGCCCCGCGCGGCGTTCCGCAGATTGAAGTGAATTTTAATATCGACGCAAACGGTATTCTGAGCGTGTCAGCCAAGGATCTGGGCACCAATAAGGAAAACAAGGTGACGATCCAGGGCAGTGGCGGCTTGTCGAAGGATGAGATCGAGAAGATGAAGCGTGATGCCGAGCAGCACGCGGCCGACGACAAAAAGCGGCGCGATGTGATCGACCTGAAGAACCAGGGTGATCAGAAGGTCTATCAGACCGAGAAGCAGCTTCGCGAGCACGGTGACAAGGTTACGCCGGACATTCGCGGCACGATCGAGAGCGCTTTGAACCAGTTGAAGGATGCGCTCAAGAGCGATGATGGCGACCAGATCAAGCGGAGCATCGAAGGGCTTGATCAGGCGGCGTACAAGCTTGGCGAAGAGATTTACAAGAACACGGGCGCTCAGGCCGGTGCCGGCGGGACGCCGCCTCCGGGCAGCGACCGTGCGACTGGCGGCGGCGGGGGTGGTGCCGGGGGTGCAACGGCCGGCGCTGGAGCCAAGAAGGATGACGATGTCATCGACGCTGAATATGAAGTGAAGGAATAGTTTTAGCGAACTATTCGTTGAGAGATTTGATGCCCGGGACTCTTGGAGTTCCGGGCATTCTTTATTGCTGGGGTGGACGGTGGACGGATGGCGGCGATGAAGCGGTCGATGTCTTCGTAGCGGGTGCGGGGGTTCATGAAGACGGCTTTTTCGCCGGGGATTGCGCCGTAGCGACCGCGGTGGTCGTAGTCGGTGTGGGCGATGAAGTCGACCCAGTTGGTGTAGAGGCCGACCTTGCCGCGGTGGAGGAAGACTTCGCGGTGGTAGCGGTTGTTGCATTCAACGCGCTGGGTGTAGGCCGGGCTGTCCTTGCCGGAGCATTCGAAATCGAACTCGGCCTCGGGGTCGCTGACCTGGTCGGGGTCGTACATGCGGAAGCCGACGCTGGGGCCGTGATTTTCGGGCGCGATGAGTTTTACGCCGGGCGTGCCGCTGAGACGGAGACGGAAGTAGTTGGCGTTTTGTAGAGTGTGGGCGACGAGGCGCTGGAAGCCTTCGATGCCGAGGTAGTGGAGGGCGGCGTATGCGCCAAAGAGGCCTGCGCCGCCGCGCGAACATTCGATGGTGGAGTGGAAGTGGGTCTGGCCTTCGGTGTTGCGCTCGAAGTAGGTGAAATATTCCTGATCGTGCTCAAGGGGTTTTAAGTCGGCCTTGTTTTTGATCATCACCAAGCTGGACGTATAGGGGACGTAGCCCCATTTCTGGAAGTCGACGGTGAAGGAGTCGGCGAGATGAAGCTCGCGGAAACGGTCGACATTGCGGCGGAGGCCGGGGAGTGTGGCGGCGTTGATGCGGAGGGGATTTTTCTGGAAGTCGTAATTGAGGAAAAAGATGAGCGGCCAGCCGATGGCGGAGTCAACGTGGATGTGGGGTTTGACGGTGATGCCGAATTGTTCGCAGAGGCGGTCGCGGATGTCGCAGACGGGCTTGACGCGGTCGACGCCGAAGGTGTCGGTGGTGCCCATGGTGAGCATGATGGTGGGGACGACGCAGTCGAGCTGGAAGCAGGCGGTGAGCTGCTGCTCGAGAAAGGCGAGGTCCATGTCGTTGTTGTCGGTGGGGCGGATGCGGATGGTCTTGCGGCGGATGTTGACGCCGAGCAGGGAG
>JBBRHH010000459.1:0-5015 GCA_038222915.1 Tepidisphaerales bacterium | reverse complement strand
GATTGAGATCAAGAAATGCGGCCTCGGCGGATTTTGCCTGGCGGTTTTCGCGCAGGTCGAGCGACAGCTCCTGAAGTCGCCGCCGCGCGGCCTCCATCGATTTCATCATTCCGCACTGACAGGCGCTCTGAACAACTTCAGCGGCTTGCGCGATCGATTCGCACGCTTCCAGGATCGTCTTGAACTTGTACGCAGTCGCCAGCTCGACGGTTTCTCCCAGCAGCACAGCCTCGATCAATTGAATCTCGCTCTCGGGACTCCACTGGAGCACCCATTTCTCGGCCCAGGTGGAAGATTGCTGGGACGAATGCAGCGGTGTGACGAAGCTGACGCCAAGGATTCGAAGGCGGTGAAAGAAGGATGAGCGATTGAGATCAAGAAATGCGGCCTCGGCGGATTTTGCCTGGCGGTTTTCGCGCAGGTCGAGCGACAGCTCCTGCTTGAAGGTCGTTTTGTATTTTTCGAGCTTCAGGCGCGACATCTCGCGCTCGAAATCGGCTTGAATGGAAGTTTGGCTGACGCCCTTGGGCAATTCGCCGATGGCGGTTCCGACCTCGACTCGGGCGATGGCGTCTTTGACGGCCGACAGTTCGCCGTGGCCGATGAGGGTGATGGCAGAGTCTCGCAGGTCGAGGAGGGTGGGGGCGAGGCCGTCCTTGAGTGCCGAGAGCGTGTTCGCGAGACGCACGCCTTCGATCACCTCGGCGGTGGAGCGGTGGGTGCCGGCCTCGCGCAGGTTTCTGGCGACGAGGGAGAGGTAGCGTGACGGCAACCCCGCGAGATTGTCCTGCTCGAGCGCCTCCCAGAGCAGTTCATAGTAGGCCGGGGCCTGGTTGCCAGCACCGTAGCCCGACTGGGAGGACAGTTTGAAGTAGGAATAGGGCATCAGCGTGAACTTGCTGGAGCGCCGGCGAAGCAAGGCCAGCTCTTCGTCGGTCATTGCGGGGAATTCGCTGGTCAGGACCGGTGCGTGGAACGCCCCGACGACGGCGACAATTTTCTCGGGCGCGTATCCGCTTGCGATGGCGGCCTCGATCCTGCGCCGCATGTATGCTTCACGGACGAGGTTTTCGGCGCGCCAGCGTGGTGCGGACTGCTCCAGTTCGCGCAATGATTGGCCAAACTCGTACGCGGCCAGGCGGTACGAATCACCGTCGACATTGTGCTCAAAATTGCGCTCCCAGTACGTTTCGTAATCGGGCTCGCCGGAGAGGCGGGCGTATTGCTCGTAAAGATTGATCGGGCGATCTGGAATCGCGGCCGCATCCGGAAGCGTTTCCTCGGTAGCGGCGGTGCTTGCCCGTGGCGCGGTCCCATCCGGCGCGAGCTTTCGCCGGCGGTCGAGCAATTCCTGTTCGATGTCTTGGAGCGCAAGGAACACGTCCGACGGGAGATCGATAAATTCGACGGCGGCGTCGTGTTCGTTGGCCCAGCACATGGCCTGAAATTCCGGGCTGTATTTGGCCAACGGATAGATCAACGTACGGACCGGGAGTGAATCGGTGTACGCCAGTAGCGCAATGGGCGGCCTGGTGCCCTTTCGGGTGATGTGGGAAATAAGCTCGCTGGCATCGGACAGTCCTTCGATCAAAACAAGGTCAGGCTTGATCTTGTCGAGGTATCGGCGGAGATGCCACGCCCCTGCCGGTGACAGGTGCCGCACGCCAAACACATTGGTTCGCCAGGGCTTGCTCATGGGAAAACCGACGCTTCGAGTCCGGAGGCTATTCGTTGTGTTCGGTGCAGGCAGTGAAGAGAGGCCGCCACTCAGCCCCCCTTTTCTTCAGGACGTTGGAGAGGTATTCCAGCCAGACCACCCGGTCCTTTTCCTCATCCTTTACGACAGATCCTTGCAGGGCGGACGCCAGATCATGCGGGCTCACTTCCCCGGTTCCGAAGTTCCCCGCCAGCGCCATGCTGTTGGCGAGCACGGAGATTGCCTCGGCCGTCGAGAGGACGCCGCTGGGCGTCTTGAGCTTCGCCTTGCCATCAAGCGTCTGCCCGGTGCGCAACTCGCGAAAGATGGTGACCACCTTCTCAATCGCCTCGGCCGTTGGAACCTTTGCCCGTAACCCAAGGTTGTTCGCCAATTCGCGGACGCGCTTGGCCACGATTTCGATTTCGCTTTCGATGGTCTTGGGCGTTGGCAGGACGATGATGTTGAAACGCCGCTTCAATGCGGCCGACATGTCGTTCACGCCTTTGTCGCGCGTGTTGGCGGTGGCGATGATGGAGAAGCCTTTTTTCGCGGGCACTTCGGATTTAAGCTCGGGGATAGCGATCGTCTTCTCCGAGAGGATGGAAATCATCGCGTCCTGCACCTCGGACGCGCAGCGGGTGATTTCCTCGAAGCGCGCGAGAGAGCCGGATTCCATTGCGCGCATGATTGCGCTCGGAATGAGCGCCTCCGGGCTTGGGCCGCGGGCGATCAGCATGGCGTAGTTCCATGTGTAGCGCACCTGTTCCTCGGTGGTGCCGGCCGTGCCTTGGACTACCTTGGTCGAATCGGCGTTGATGGCGGCCGCCAGATGTTCCGACAGCCAGGATTTGGCCGTCCCGGGTTCACCGATAAGGAGCAAGGCGCGGTCGGTGACAAGCGTGGAGATGGCGATCTCAACCAGGCGCTGGTGGCCGATGTATTTGGGCGTGATCGTCATGTCGCCCACTGTGCCGCCGGTGATGTAGGTGACGACGGCGCGGGGCGACATCTTCCAGCCGGGCGGTTTTTCGTATCGATCGGCCGCGGCAAGGGCGTCAATCTCGCGGGCGAACATGATTTCGGCGGGAGCGCGCAGCGTGTCGCCGTTATTCGCGGGCGTCGCTTCTTCGACTGCGGAACTGGTCTTCTTTGCCATGTCCAAGCCTCATTCCGGTTTGTTTTTCAGAGCCAACACCGACTCCATCAACTGGTCGATCAATTTCTCGGGCAGCGTTGTGAGCAGATCTTCGAATTTCGGGAGGGCGCTCTTCGGAAGCTCGGGGATCAGCCTTCCGTACCAGTAGCTGACGTAGCCGTGATAGGTCTCTTTTGATTGCGCTTTGATCGCGTCAATCAACGCATCGGCCGCACCTGGATGGCCGATGCGTACCATCGTCTGGAGGAGCGTGTGCGTGTCATGTGGCTTTTTGGCATCGGAGAGTTGTTTGGCCAGAAATTGATTGGCCCCTGCATGCCCAGCGCGTGCCAGCTTGCAGACCAATTCGACCGCGCCGGCGTCGATCGCGGCGTCGAGCCAGCGCGGATCGAGTTCCTGCACCGAGGTTCGGATGCGGGGCCGCTGTCGATGATCGACGCCCATCCAGCGGCGGTAATACGTTCGATCGCTGGTTGAAGAGAGGACCCCGAGCAAGGCCATGGCGCGGTCGTGCTCAACGCTATTCTTCTTAGTGCGCTTCTCCGACACGCCCATGAGCAGCGTGTTGAATTCCTTATGAAACTCCGCGGGAGCCATGATGGCGCGTGCCGCATAGATGGCCGGAGGCAGCATTCCGCCGCCCAGCGTTTTATATGCCGCGACCAATCGCTTCTGCATTTTCAGCGTGCCCTGAGAAAGAACCTGGGCGACGAGTTCGTTGAAATCTGTGCCTGACGGCTCGGATTTGATTGCAGTGAACGCGTCGGCCTTTTCAAAACAGCCCAGCAGAAACGCTTCGGCCTTAGCGTCAGTCCGCTCGTCCAGACACGACACAAGATACAGAAGCCGGGTGATGGCCCCCGCCTGCTGCGCCTTGTCCTTGAGTTTCAAAACATCGGCGGCCTGCTGCTCCGCCTGTTGCAGCACATAGTCCTGGATTTCCTGGATCGAACATTCCCTGACACGCGCGATCATCAACTCCAGATCAGGGCCGTCGATCGCCTTCTTCAAGGTCGCAAGCACATCCTTCGTGCTGACGCCGGCAGCGGCCAGGGCGCGCAGGGCGGCGGCGCGAACGTCCCGTGCCTTGGCCCGGGCCTGATCCATCAGGTAGACGAGGTCCTCCGTTGCCGTGCCCAGACATTCAATGGCGGCGACTTTCATTTCCTTGGAGCCGTCGTTGAGCGTGGATTGAATGACATCGCGCGACCCTTCTGGATCAAGCTGATGCATGAGTTGCAAACGATTGAGGTGCCCGCCCCGGCCTTTGATGTCAAGCTTTGCCCGCAACTCCGGCAGGATCGCCTTGCCGTAGAGCGGCAATATTTTCTCAGCGATGAAGTCGCCGATCTCCGGATACGGATCGTCGATCGCATGGAGCGCCGGCTTGGCCAGCCGAAGATCCTTGAACGTGCCGCGCTCAAACGCATCGCGCACCAGTTCCATCCGGCCAGATCCGGTGGAGCTGAGCGCTTCAAGAAGCGGTTTCAGAACGCGTGCACCGGCCTGTGTCACCTGCCCGCCGAGGTCCGTCGTTTCAAGTGGCTTCAGTTCTCCGGCAAGGCCCGTTTCACCCTGCGTATAGAGAATGGCGTTGACGAGTATCGTCAGATCCAGCAGCGCGGCCGACGCGGTCTTGTCGTTGCTATCGACCACCGCCTGAACGGCCTGCGCCACCTTGGCAAACACCGGCGCCTTTTCACCCGATTTCTGCAAAGGCGGCACAAGCTTCTTCAAGCGAAAATCGCCGGCCGCAACTGCGCTGCCCGCGATCGCCAGCCGGCGCGTCTCGTCGTACACCTCGATCAGAACAGGAATGCTCATAAGCGGTCCCCAAAGTTAACGCCTCAAGTGTTCAGAGCGTGAGTCGAACCACATTTTCTGTCGTCACAATACTGAGCGGCTTGATCTCCAGCTTGCGGCGATCCAGATCATGCCGGAAACGAACGACCATCGTCTGGTTCTCATGCAACGCTGATGGCAAAAGATGCAAAAGATGACAACTGGCGGGCTCTTCGGTCAAGCCGGAGTCGGTAAGAACCAGTCGTTCACCCTTTGCGTCCTCGACGACTATCGCCCGATCGACATTTGCGATCCGCTTAAACTGCAATGCGTAGATCGGTTGCTTGTCGGCGAGCGTACCTTTAAGGTTCGTCTTCA
>JBBRHH010000458.1:0-5027 GCA_038222915.1 Tepidisphaerales bacterium | reverse complement strand
GCATCATCAAGAGCGTCAAGACGGATCAGTTCAATCACGCTCCGGCGCAGATTCTCTTCAACACCGGCTTCTCGCAGCCGGGCCGGCCAAGCATGGGCTCGTGGGTGACGTATGGCCTTGGGAGCGAAACGGAGAACCTTCCGGCGTTTGTCGTGATGTCCACCGGCGCCGGCATCAGCGGCGGCGCGGCCAACTGGTCGAGCGGCTTCCTGCCGACCGTTTACGCCGGCTGCCGCTTCCGCAACCAGGGCGATCCGATTCTCGACGTCACCAGCCCGGATGGCATCGACGCCAAACTGCAGCGCGATTCACTCGATCTTGTGAGCGGGCTGAATCACCGGCGCTTGAACGTTGAAGGCGATCCGGAAATCGCCACGCGCGTCGCGAGCTATGAGATGGCCTATCGGCTGCAAACCTCCGCGCCGGAATTGATGGACCTAAAGTCGGAGAGCAAGGAGACGCTCGCACTGTATGGCGTCGACCCGGCCAAGCCTTCCTTTGCCCGCGCGTGCCTGCTGGCTCGGCGCATGGTCGAGCGCGGCGTGCGCTTCATCAACATCTATCACGAAGGCTGGGACGCGCACTCGGACGTTTCGGGGAACCTGAAGAAGAACTGCGGCGAGACCGACCAGGGCGCGGCCGCCCTCGTGCAGGATCTCAAAGACCGCGGCCTGCTGAACGACACGCTGATCATCTGGGGTGGCGAATTCGGGCGAACGCCGATGGTGGAATCCAACGCCGCCCTGGGCCGAAGCCTTGGCCGGGATCATCACCCCAGCGCCTACACAATGTGGATGGCAGGCGGCGGCGTGAAGAAAGGGTTGACCTATGGCGCAACTGACGAATTGGGCTTCCACATCGCGGAGAATCCCGTGCACGTGCACGATCTCCAGGCGACCATCCTCCACCTGCTAGGCCTCGATCACGAGCGGCTCACCTATCACCTGCAGGGGCGCGACTATCGGTTGACGGATGTCTCCGGTAAAGTCGTGAAAGCGATTCTTGCGTAGCTGAAAAGGGGGACCATGCCCAACCTGCGGTTCACATCCACCGCTGTCATCCGCGCACTTGACGACGGCCGTCGGCTTGCCGACGTTCTGCTGTTCCCAGAATTTTCCTGCCTGGCCGCGAATCCTGCGCGCCTCGGTACGTTGACCCGCCGGCAGATCAGGCGATTGCTCAAGGTTCAACCTGTTGGCCAACTCTATCGCCGGCGCATCCCGGCCGGAGCGAAGCTCGTTGAAATTCCGTTGGAGATTCAGCCGCCGCGGCCTGCCGCGGGCGGCGATGATCGCCGATCTGCGCCGCTGCCTGAAGCGTGGCACGAGCCGATTGAGGCCGTGTTTCATGCGGTTGTGTGGCAGCACGATGAAACTACGCACATCGCGTTCGTGCCGGCGCTCGGGATCGAAGTGGTCGCGGAATCGGCCGATTCGCTGCAGTCGCTGCTTCCACGTCATATTCATTTCGCGCTTCTGAGAAACAACGCGGCCAAGTCGCTGCGGCCGATGGTGCATCTACAGCGGACGCGAAAGGCGCGGCTTAAGACAATCGACGTGCCGATATCGATTAAAACGCCGAAACAGAGCGAGGCCGAGGAGGCTGGCGAGGAAAAGAAGAAGCAGGTGATCAAGGACATCGGCCTCGTGATGAACGATCAGAAGCTTGCGCCGGCCTGGGAACTGGAGCATGTTCTGGTGGAGCTGGCCGACGCGCTGACGGGGGCTCATCCGCGCAGTGTCCTGCTTGTCGGCAAGAGCGGCGTCGGCAAATCAGCGGCCTTCCGCGAGTTTGTCCGCCGGCGCGATGAGTTCAAGCTGACGGACTCGCCCTTCTGGGCCACCAGCGGCGCGCGGCTTGTGGCCGGGATGAGCGGTTTTGGGATGTGGCAGGAGCGTTGCCAGCGCCTTGTTCGCGAGGCGTCAAAGGCGGGCGCTATCCTGTACCTGGAGAACTTGATCGAGTTAATGGAAGTTGGTCGCAGCACGCACAACAGCCAAGGCATCGCGAGCTTCCTCCGGCCGCGCATTTCGCGGGGCGAGATTCTGGTTGTCTGTGAATGCACGCCCGAGCAACTCACCGTCATCGAACGCGCTGATCCGCATCTCCTGGAAGTGTTCCACCACATTAAAGTCGAAGAGCCATCGGACGACACGACTTCGATGATCCTTTTGAACGTGGCGACCCATTCCGACAAGCCGGGCAAGGGACGGCGGAAGCGACTTGCGCCGATCGACAACTATGGCCTGGAAACCATTGGCCGGCTGCACCGGCGGTATGCGACTTATTCCGCCTTCCCGGGCCGGCCCATCCGGTTTCTGCAGAATCTGTTGCAGGACCGAGCATCTGATACCGTGCGACTACACGCTGTCCTGCCGCCCATCAGCGGCCAGAATGTGATTGCCGCCTTTGCCCGCGAAACGGGGTTGCCGCGATTCATGCTCGATGAATCCGTGCCGCTCGATCTGATCGAAGCCCGTGCCTGGTTTGCCAGCCGATTGATCGGGCAGGACCATGCGGTGGATTTGGTCGTCGCGTTGCTTGCGACGGTGAAGGCTGCTTTGCATCGCCCGCGCAAGCCGATTGCTTCGCTGCTTTTCATTGGGCCGACGGGTGTGGGCAAGACGGAGCTGGCCAAGCTGCTCGCGCAATACTTTTTCTCCGATGCCGGCCGGCTCGTGCGATTTGATATGAGTGAGTACGCCACGGCGTCGGGGGTGGAACGACTTGTCGGGGGCGGCGCTTCGGGGGAGGGCCTGCTCACCGCGAAGGTGCGCGAGCAACCGTTCAGCGTCGTGCTGCTGGATGAATTTGAGAAGGCCCATCCGGCACTTTTCGATCTGATGCTTCAGGTGCTGGGTGAGGGTCGGTTGACTGACGCCGCGGGTCGTGTGGCGGACTTTTCCAATTCGATTGTCATCATGACGTCGAATCTCGGCGCACAATCCTTTCAGCAGGCGCCGTTTGGATTTGCCAAGACCAACCTTGCGCGAAGCGCCCATCAGCATTTTGTGGACGAATTGCAGGATTTCTTCAGGCCGGAATTGTTCAATCGGATTGACCGCGTCATTCCATTCTCGCCGTTGGGCGATGCGGCGATCCTCGCCATTGCCCGCCGCGAGATTGAATTGATTCGTGGCCGCGATGGTGTGGCGCTGCGCCGGCTCGATCTGCAGGTTTCAGACGGTGCTGTCGAACATCTCGCGAAAGTCGGCTTCGATGTGCGCTATGGCGCGCGGCCTCTTAAGCGCGCTGTTGAGCGGGAACTGCTGGTGCCGCTTGCGGATGCCGTGAACGGATATGCGGAAAACACAACGCTCGTTGCAACCGTGGACGTTGTTGCATCGGGGCAACTGACTGTCAGCGTTCGCGCGGCTATCGATGCCGAAGGTCGCACCACTTCCGCGGCGGCCAGCAGCGCGCCGCTGGCTGAACTGGCACTGGCTGTTTCCAACCTTCGCCGTGATCTTCAGAAACTGGAGCAGAGCCCTGCCGGACTGTCGATGCAGAACGAGCTTTATGCGCTGGAGAGATTGGCCGAGAACATTGCGGAACGGCGCAAGGCCGCCGCGAAGCTTTCGCCGGACCATCCGGATTACAAGGCGGCGACCCGTCGGTTGTTTGTTCACGCCGAAGAGTTGGAGCGGGTCGCGCGACTTCTACGTTTTGCAACGGCAACACAGCAACTTCAATCGCAGTCGCGGCGAATCGTCGATCTGGAGAATCGCGTTCTTTTGAATATTTATGAGCGTGACGCCGCGGGCCCGGCGGCGAAGACGGCATTGCGGGAGGGGTTCAGCGCGTGTCCGACGGAGCTACAGGCACTGCTGCTGGCGATGTATGTTTTGCGCTTCGATCGGCCGGATCATGTTCTGATTGTGGTTTATGGAGAGCGGCAAGACGCGATGTTTCAGTTGGCGGGAGGATACCGTGCGGCGGCCATGGCAAGTGGTGGCAGTGTTGGAGTTCATCAACTGTTGCGGCCCGATACGACTAACGATCCGGTGAAGCCTGTGCTTAAGCCGGATGAATTCTTCACGCAGAGGCCGGCGGCGACGTTTGGGATTGCGCTGATGCTTGACGGGATCCATGCGCTTCCGCGGTTTCAGCCGGAGGAGGGTGTGCATGAGTTTGTCAGGGAGAAGAAGGTTGTCGGGCGCTGTCTGGTGGAAGCTGTCACCGATGGCCGGGGCGTTACAAAGTATGAGACGCGATCTGGACTGGCGCTGAAGGAGTTTCTGGAGAAGTCGCCTCGGCGGCGTTTTTATCATCTGAGCGAGTCTTATGCGGACGATCCGGTTTTGGATCGGCGGTTTGCGTGGTCGGGCAAGCAATGGGACGCGGTGCTACTTCCCGCGATCAATGAACATCTGGCGCGGGCGGCTCGGGCTTTGTTGACGGGGGAGGGGCAATGAACGTCGAGATTCCGCTTTATATTGAAGAGGTGAACAAGGGCGGCAAGACTTACACCGTGCGCCCCTTGTTCTTCGATGCGCCGGAGCGAAAGGATCCGCTGCTGGGCCGGGCCACCAGCAAACTGGCCGGCGATTTGCGGCGCCAGTTGGATCGTCTGGGAAAGCAGATGCGTCACGAGCAACTGGCCGAATGGTGTTTCGCGCCCGATCTGCGGGAACATCGGCTGGCGCTCAAGCTGGATCTGCGGCGCGGGACCATGCGGCGCAAGTTTACGGTTGTGACTTTCGAAGCGCTGGGTCGAATGATTGGTGTGGTGCCGGCCGCCGAGGATCTCTGGTTTGAGATCGTGCCGGGTCAGATGCTCGGGGCTCGCGCTCTTGAGGTGTTGTCGGCTTATATGCGACGGCGGGAGAAGTTGGCCGAGAGCGAGGGGGCGGCGATGCCCGAGTTCGAGGAGCGCGGCTGGTTGAGCCAGTTGACACTCGACGTTGCGATCAGCCAGATGCCGCCGCCCAAGCCGATGAGGTTTATGTTTCTTGGAGGGGCGGAGATCGGATCGGGGCGCGAAGAGTTGGACAACGTGGGGCGCTGTCTCGACTGGCTCTATCCTG
>JBBRHH010000457.1:0-5035 GCA_038222915.1 Tepidisphaerales bacterium | reverse complement strand
ATCATCACTCCCCATCATGTTGAAATCATTCCGCCCGACAAACCCGCTCCCCACCGGCTCGATCACAAACTTCCCCAACAAATGCCCAGTCGGCTCGGCCACAAACGCCACGCGATTCCAATACTCCTTCGGAAACGCCCGCGCCGTATACAGCGCACTCCCCGCCCCGGCCGTGTAGCTCCCATGCTGATCCACCTGCCGCACCTTCGCCGTCAGCGGATAAAAATGCTGCGTATCGGCAATCATCTCCAGCGTCCGCGAAGACCACCCGCGCACACTCTCGTAATACCGGTTCGGAATGCTTAAGTAGACAAACGGATTCCCATTCGCCGTCGAAGCAAAAAAGTTCCCCTCCTCGCTCATCCCCAGCCCCCAGGTGTTGTTCGAAGTCGAGGCCAGAAACTCCATTTTCGACCCATCCGGCTTGATCCGAAAAATCCCCTGCCCGAACTGCATGTGCTGCCCGCCCACTTCACCGTTGAATCCCGAATACCCCACCGTTCCATAAATCCAGTTATCCAAACCCCACCGCAAATTGCTCGGCCCCGCGTGCGTATCGCCTGTCCCCCACCCCTTGAACAAAGTCTGCCGCACATCCGCCTTCCCCTCGCCCTTCGTATCCTTCAAAAACAACATGTCTGGCGCTTGCGAAACGATCACGCCGCCATTCGCAAACACCATGCTCGTCGGAATGCTCAGCTTCTCCGCAAACACGGTGAATTTATCCGCCTTGCCATCCCCATCCGTATCCTCGCAAATCACAATCCGGTCATGCCCCAATCCCTCCTGCTGCCGCTCGTTCGGATAATCCACCGTCTCGCAAATCCACAACCGCCCGCGCTCATCCCAGTTCATGCAGATCGGCTTGTAAATCTCCGGATCCGAAGCAAACAACTTCACATCAAACCCCGGTGGCAACACCATATGCCGCATCGAATCGGCCGCCCCCACCGGTTGCTGCATCGGCATCGTTTCCCCCTTCGCATCCCCCACCCGTGTCGGCGCATAATTCGGCACATTCGCATCCACATACGCAAACGGCTGCGTGGCCGCCCGCGGCGCAAGCGCCCAATCCCCGGCCGACCACCGAATCCCCCGCTCAATCAAATCCACGAATCCCGCATTCGCCCAAGTCCGCTCATCATGCCCCCACGCCGTATAAAACACCCGCCCCTTCCCCTGCGTCCGCACCCACGTCCACGGCTCCTGGTGCTCTCCCTCAATCCGCTGCGCCAATACCGTCCGTCCCTCCTCATTAAAACTATCATGTACATAAGTCTCATCCCAACTCTCAATCGCCTTCAGCTCCTTCATCACCGGATGATCGCCATCAACAATCGTCTCCTTAAACACCCCGGTGTTATGACTCTTAAACCGGCCGCCAATCAGCGCAATCAGCTTCGGCGAATTCCCAAAACAAGCGGATGCGCAATGCACCGGCACAAACCCATGCCCGCCGTCCACATAATCCAGAATCGCCTGCTCCTGCTCCTTCGAGACGCTCCCGATATTTGCATAGACAAACAGACAGTCATACTGCCCAAGCGTCTTCGCATTCAGGTCCGCAAGGTTCTCGGTATAAGTAAAATCAATCCCACGCTGCCCCATCACGCCAAACAACTGCCGCGCCCGCAGCAGCGGCGTATGATGCCCCTGATCCCCCAGGAATAGCACCCGCACCCGCCGCGGCCCAACCGCGTCCTCCGCCACTGCCAGCCGCGCGCTCACCAAAAAAGCCAACGTTAAACATATCCGCCCAAAAACAATAAGACCTCGGCTCATGATCATGTCCTTTCCATCCGCGGGCACTTGAAGTGTCGCAAATCAGCTCGGCAGTGCAGCGCACCGACCTCAGAGAACCGGGATCGCCACGCGATCGCCGCCCTTCATCGCCGACTCATGCGCGCAAAGCCCGACCATCGTCCAGTTCGCGCTCGTCGCCGCATCCGGGAAGGCCGCCTGTTTGCCAAGCACCGCTTCCAGGAAATTATGCACCAGGTGCGGATGGCTTCCGCCATGTCCGCCGCCTTGAAGGAACGACAGATGATCCGCGTCCTGAATCGCCGCCGGCTGCGTAAATCGCC
Source organism: Tepidisphaerales bacterium (assembly GCA_038222915.1). GTDB lineage: Bacteria > Planctomycetota > Phycisphaerae > Tepidisphaerales > Tepidisphaeraceae > JBBRHH01. The sequence goes on along the minus strand of JBBRHH010000457.1, from coordinate 2,951 downwards.
GGATCGATTGCGGCAGCAGCTTCGCATAGTCCGGCACCTTCGTCCGAACCGGAATCTCGTTTTCCGGAACACCCTTGCCATGGATGACCGGCTCCTCGTTCTCCACCTGCTGCCATTCAAAACTGCGCTTGCTTCCCGTCACATCAAAGCTCTCCCGATACTGCCGCGCAGTGTCGTAAAGACTCCGCGTCACCTCGGCCACGACATCCGTCCCATGAATCTTGAACGTCGCCGTCTCAATCGCAAACGGACAGTTGTAATGCTTGATCAATTCATCCCGCACCCGCCCCGACCCATGACACACAACACTCGCAGCCAGCGCCGGGCTCCCAGGCTTGGAAATAATCGCCAGACACGGGCTCACGCAATGCGTCGCATACCACATCGGCGGCAACCCCGGCCAATATCCCGGCCACCCCTCCATGTCCTGCTGATGCGATCCACGCAAAAACTGAATCCTCCCAAGCTCGCCCCTGTCATACAGCTCCTTCACAAACAAATATTCCCGGCTGTAAACCACCGTCTCCATCATCATATAAATTTTGCCGGTCGCGCGCTGCAGATCGACAATCTGCCGGCACTCCTCAATGCTCACGCCCATCGGCACCGTACACGCAACGTGTTTCCCGGCCTTCAACGCCGCCAGCGATTGCGGCGCATGCTCCGCAATCGGCGAGTTAATATGCACCGCATCAACATTCGGATCGTTCAGCAAATCCTTAAATCCTGTGTAACGCTTCGCGATCCCAAACCGCTCCCCCACCTTGTCCAGTTCCGCCTTATCCCGCCGGCAAATCGCATACATCTCCGCATCCGGATGATTCTGGTAAATCGGAATGAACTCAGCGCCAAAACCCAATCCCACGATCGCAACCCGAATCTTCTTTGCCATGAGGTGCTCCTGCGTCTAATTCCTTCGCCAAATCCACTTTCCATATTTCACACGCCACGAACCGCTTCCGCCATGTATAATTGCGCAGTCTGACTGTGATATTTTACCAGGTAACGTTTGCGAAAAACGCCGCAAGTCGCCCTCCTGATCGAAACCTCCAACGCCTACGCGCGCGGCCTCCTCGAAGGCGTCGCCGCCTATCTCCGCGAAAACGAATCCTGGTCAATCTTCCTCCCCGAGCATGGCCGAGGCGATCCCCAGGTCGCCCGCATGGAAGGCTGGAACGGCGACGGCATCATCGCCCGCATCGAAAATCGGCCGCTCGCCAAAGTCCTCGCAAAAACCAAAATCCCGGTCGTCGACCTGAGCGCCGCCCAACTCGTCAAAGGAGTCCCCTGGGTCGAAACCGACAATCGCGCCATCGCCCGCCTCGCCCTCGATCACCTCCTCCAACGCGGCTTTCGCCACATCGGCTATTGCGGTTTGAGCAACTACAACTGGTCGCTCTGGCGCTGCGATCACTTTCAGCAGCTCGCCGCCGAGGCCGGCATCGATTGCCAAATCCAAATGTCAGCGCGCTCCCTGGGCCGGGCCGCCAACTGGGCCGGCGAACAGCACGAACTCGTCCGCTGGGTACAAAAGCTCCCCAAGCCCATCGGCATCCTCGCCTGTTTCGATCTCCGCGGCCGCCAACTCCTCGAGGCCTGCCGAAGCGCCGGCCTCCGTGTCCCCGACGATGTCGCCGTCATCGGCGTCGACAACGATCAAGTCCTCTGCGATCTCTCCGATCCACCCCTCTCCAGCGTAGAGCCCGACACCCACCGCACCGGCTACATGGCCGCCCAACTCCTCGGGAAAATGATGCGCGGCACGAAGGTGAAAGCTACCGAATACACCGTAGCCCCCGCCGGAATCGTCGCCCGTCGCTCCAGCGACGCACTCGCCATCAACGACCCTGACGTCTCCGCCGCCGTCCGCTACATCCGCGAACACGCCTGCACCGGCGCTAATGTCGAACAAGTCCTCGACGCAGTGCCCCTCTCCCGCCGAATCCTCGAAACCCGCTTCCGCCAACTGCTAGGCCGCACCCCCCACGAAGAAATCATCCGCTGCCGCGTAGAACGGGCAAAGGAACTTCTCCGAACAACAGTCCTCCCTCTCAAATCAATCGCGCAGCGCATAGGCGTACACCACGCCGAATACGTCAACGTCATGTTCCGAAAGATGACAGGCCAAACCCCAGGCCAATTTCGCCGTGAGTTCCACAGGCCGGGGTTGGGCAGTCGCTAAATCAACCAGGTGTCCCGTACAATCGCTCGTCCCGTCTATGACAAACCACACCCGGAAAATCGCCGCCTGCCTTCTCTTCTCGCTGCTTCTCGGCATCACAGCAGTAGTCGCCCGCGACGCCAAACCAACATCCCTTCCCACCAACTACCACGGCCCAACCACCACCAACGCCTACACGCCTCTCGCCACCGACGCCGACAAAACCCCGCTACCTCTCCACGTCCAGCCCATCAGCGACGACCTCCGCCGCGACTTCAAGATCCACCCCTTCTACACCAAATCGCTCACCCTCCACGGCCTCCCCATTATCGGCTCCGACAACGTCTCCGACTACGCCATACTCGAATGCGCCTACACCATCGATCACATGTTGATGAACAGCCCCGACCTCGTAAAGACAGCCCTCACTGCCGCCAAGGTGCGCATCGGCATCATCTCCGTTGTCGAATACACCATGGACATCCCCGAAAACAAAGTGCCCGAAAACAATTCGCCAAAGCAGGCCGCCTTCCAGGACCGGCGCTCGCGCGGCCTCGGCGGCATGCCGCTCTCCACCTGCGCCGAAGAGAATCTCCTCAACCTCCCCGGCGACCACTACGCCGAAGAAAATATCACCATCCACGAATTCGCCCACACCATCGCCAGTGCCATCCGCGCCAAAGATCCAGGCTGGTACAAACGTCTCCGCGAAACCTACAAAAGATCCATGAAGGCCGGCCTCTTCGCCGACACCTACGCCGCCACCAACGAACAGGAATACTGGGCCGAA
>JBBRHH010000456.1:0-5057 GCA_038222915.1 Tepidisphaerales bacterium | reverse complement strand
AGCAGGGTTGTTTTGCCGGAGCCGGTGCCGCCGGACACGATGATGTTGAGGCGGGCGACGACGCAGGCGCGGAGGAATTCGGCGATGGGGGCGGTGAGCGCGCCGAAGCGGATCAAGTCTTCGACCTGCAATCTGCGGCGGCTGAATTTTCGAATGGTGAGCGTGGGGCCGTCGATCATGACCGGCGGCATGGCGGCGTGGAGGCGCGAGCCGTCGGGGAGACGGGCGTCGACGAGGGGTGTTTCTTCGTCGATGCGCCGGCCGATGGGCTCGATGATGCGGCGGATGATGCGAATAACGTGATCGTCGTCGTCGAAGCGGACGTCGGTGAGGACGGGCTTGCCGTCGCGTTCGATGTAGACGCGATCGGCTCGGTTGACCATGATTTCGGTGGCGGTGATGTCATCGAGCAAGGGCTGGATGGGGCCAAAGCCGGTGAGCTCGTCGATGAGGTCGCGGACGAGAAGGGCGCGTGTTTCCTCTGTGACGGCGCGGCCGTGAACGGTGAGGTTGACCGCCTCTGTGACGCGGAGCTTGTCTTCTTCGGTGAGCCTCGCGACGTCGGGTAGGTTCAGCGACGTCGTGAGCTGCGTCGTCAGCGATTGGCGCAGTTTCTGATAGTCAGCGCCTTTGGCTGGGTTTTGAGCCCCGACGCCGTGGCTTGGCGGGCTGCAGAGTAATGCCGTCATGGGTCTCCACCTCTACGCGGGTCGTAAGCGCCTCCGTGCGCACTTACCAACAGGCGCCGCTGTACGCGGACGCCTCTGGCAGTCTCCATGGCAGTGTGCGAACTGATGGACAATTACATCGAGCTGTTGAGCGTGTTCCAGCGGGCGAGCACCTTCGTGCCGACGGTTCCGATGACCGCGATGGAGGCGACGACGATGAGGCCGGCGATGAGGGCGTATTCGAGCACTTCGCCACCGCGCTCATCTGAAACGAGCGAAAGCAATGCATTCTTCAAGTTCTTCATGGCATAACTCCTCTGTGAGCGGTCGCAATGACCGCGGGTAATCTCCAACACAATTGTGTAATCGGAACAGGGAGGGCGCGACATGAGAGGTCGTGCGAAGTAGACGGGTAAAAACGATTGGCCGGTTATTTCTTTCCGGTAAGAACTCCGCAGTGGACGAGCGTTGTTATCGGGTTGGAGACGGAGAGGCCTGCGGTTTCGAGCCAGTTCCGATATTCGAGGGCACTGTAGGCGCGTCCTTCGGTGATGGAGAAGAGGGCGGCGGAATAGAGGGCGATGGGGAGGGGGCCGTCGAGATTGTCGTTGAGGAAGACGTCGTGGATCAATAACTGGCCGCCCGGCTGGAGGGCGCTTGCGCAGCGGGTGACCAGCGTCTGGCATTCGGGAACGTCCCAGTCGTGGAGGATGTTGGAGAGGAGGGCGACGTCGCAGCCGGTGGGGACGGGGTCGGTGAACATGTCGCCGGGGCGGAATTCGACGCGGTCTTTTACGCCGTAGGTTTCGGAGAGCTCCTCGGCGACTTTCAGAACTTCGGGGCGGTCCCAGATGATGGCGCGGAGGGTGGGGTTGGCCTGGAGGAAGGCGTAGGCGTAGATGCCGGTGCCGCCGCCGATGTCGAGGAGGAGTTTTGAATTTGGTAGGGGGAGCTTCTGGGCGAGAACAGGGGCTACGTTTTTCGCGCGGCCGGCGAGGGCGAGGGTTAGTTTGCGGGCGCTGTCGTGGGCGTCCATGGCGGAGCGTGTTCCTTCGCGGAAGATGAAGGCGGTGCCGGCGGCTTCGTCGGGCTTTGCACCCGGGGGGCGGTTGGTCTGGAGGCGTTCGATCATTTCCTTGACGCCGGGGCTGTCGGCGGTGAGGCCGACGTAGTCACCGACGTAGAAGGGGCCGCCGGGGAGGAGATGTTCGCGGGCTACGGCGGTTAGTTCGTAGAGCGGCGCGCCGTCGGACTGACGGCGGGAGAGGAGGCCCATACCGCAGAGGGCGGTGAGAAGGACTGTGGCGGCGCGGGGGGCGAGGTTGGTGGACTTGGCGAGTGAGTCGAATGAGGTTGGGCCGGCATGCAGAAGTTCGAAGAGCTTGAAGTGTGCGACGGCGGCGGTGAGCAGCTCGGTGGCGTAGCTTCCGCGGAAGGCCTCGAAGATTGGAGTGGGGTCGGTGGTTGGGGGATGAAAGTTAAGGGTGGACACAGATGCTCCATGATTAGCGCGAGGTGGCGGCTGGGCTTGGGACGCTTGCGGCCGGCTTGGCGGGGATGATCTTCTGGCTGCGCATCCATTCTTCGCAGCGCTGGGGCCAGGTGGAGCAGGGTTCGGCTGAGGGGCGGAGGCCAAAGCCGTGGCCGCCGGTGGAGTAGACGTGGAGGTCGGCGGGGACTTTTGCGTGGCGGAGGGCGCGGCAATATTCGATGCTGCTGTCGGGGGAGATTCCGTCGTTGGCGGCGTGGGCACAGAAGGCGGGCGGGGTTTGAGCGGTGACGGGGAATTCTGCTTTCAGCTCGGCCTTCTTGTCGTCGACGAGCCAGGCGGGGTAGACGAGGACGGTGAAGTCGGGACGGCAGCTTGCCTGGTCGACGTCATCGATGGCTTCGTAGGCGCGCTGGTCGAAGTGGGTGGAGGCTTTGGCGGCGAGATTGCCGCCGGCGGAGAAGCCGAGGATGCCGATTTTCTTTGGATCGAGATTCCAGTCTTTGGCTTTGGAACGGACCAGGCTGATGGTGCGCTGGGCGTCTTTGAGGGGGAGGAGATGTTCCGGATCATCCTTGCGGGCGGGGACGCGGTATTTGACGAGGATGCCGGTGACGCCGATGGAGTTGAGCCAGGTGGCGACTTCTTCGCCTTCGAGGTCCCAGGCGAGGATGGAATAGCCGCCGCCGGGGCAGATGACTACGGAGGCGTGGGTGTCGATGGCGGAGTCGGGCTTGTAGATGGTGAGAGTGGGGTGGGTGACGTTGGTGAGGAGCTTGATGGGTGCGCCGACGGCGTTGCCGGCGGTGGTTTTTTCGGGGGCTGCTTCGCCGGATTCACCCGGGACCTGGCCTGGCCAGACGTCGACGACGGTGGTGGTTGGGGCGGGGGCGTCGGCGGCGAAGGCGGTGGAGGCGAGAAGGAGGAGGACTGCGGTCCATGCGAAATTCGATCGGGTTGTCATAGAAAACCGCCAATTTGAGGGTGCAAGATATTGAATCTGGATCAACGCCAACAGTTGAACTACTGTTGGCCGGGGCCGATGTTTGTTCGAGGATATTGTCAAAGGATGATGCCACCGTCGGGCTGTTGCGGCGGACTTTGCGGTGGTTGGAAGTGGGTCGATTTCGCGTATGAGATGCGCGCAAATTTGTGTTGGCCGGCGCGGGTTGAGGATTGACAGGGGTTTAGGCCAAGAACTGGCAAAATAACAAGCCCCAAAGGGGGCCTGGAAGCTCCCTCCAACCTCCCCCGAATCTCCCCGAACCGACGGAAAATCTCCCCGCTTTGACCCACCAATCGCCCCCTTCGACAAGCTCAGGACAGGTCTGTTTCGACAAGCGTGTCTGGGCATGGGATGGTGGGGGATGGTGATCGGATTTGTGCGGACTGGCGGCGCACATGTGCGCGGAATTGAGTTTGAGGTCGTTTTCGGGAGGCGCCTTTTGGGTAAGTGTTTTTCCGGTCGCTGGTTCTGGCGAATCGACCATGGCGCGGGTGCGAAAAAACCGACCCCAAAGCGACTACAAACCGACCGGCAACCGACCATCAAACGACTATAAACCGACCATGAAATGACCACCAAGCGACTACAAACCGACCACCTTTCGACTGGCTGCGCTGTGATCACGGCAGGCCTATCGACTTGCTGCGCTCGCACGAGGCGTGCGCGACCGACCAAGGGTCGGAAGCGCTGACTTCGACGGGGATCGGCCGAGCGGGGAATAGCGAGATGAGGGGATTGCGACATTTTTCTCCTTCCATTCTTTTTGTCATTCACAGCATGATGCGTATCCTAACATATTGTGTACTTGTGATGCAAGGAAAATGTTTGGATTGGTGAAAATCGTTGTGGACTTCAGGCGGTGAGCGCCGGCTGGTCCATCCCCGGGCGGGGGATTTGGTGCGCTGCGGGTTTTGGCAGTTCGGATAGCGCCTGGCGGACCTGTTCTATGGCGGACGGCCAGTGGCCGCTGGTTTTCTGGCGGAAGAGTCGCATGCTTGAATACCAGGGCGTTCGATCGCCTTGCAACTTCCATCGCCAATCGGGGCTGTAGGCAAGAATGAGCCAGACGGGACGGCCCAGTGCGCCAGCGAGGTGGCCGACGGCCGTGTCGACCGTGATGATCAGGTCAAGGTTGTGCATCAGCGCGGCGGTGTTGACGAATGTGTCGTTTGCATTGCGGATGTTGGCCAGCAGCATACCCTGCGGCGGATTGTCCATTTGCCTTGCCGCATCGCCTTTCTGCAGGGTGACGAACGTGGCATTCGGAACGTCGGCCAGCGGTGCGAGATCCTGCAGGCTCATTGAGCGGAGATGATCTTCCTTGTGCTGAGGCCGGCCTGCCCAGGAGAGCCCCACCTTCAGTGTGCCGTCAGGTCTCCCAAACTTCGCGCGCGTCTCACTAATCAAGTTGTCGGACACATTCAGGTATGGGAAGTGGTTTGGAACTGAGTGCGTTGAAGTGCGGAGGACGTGTGGCAGGCTCATCAGCGGTAGATGGGTATCATAGTCGGGGATTTTTTCACCGGCCGAGTAGACTTCGGAGATGCCGGCGACCGAGCGCATAGTGTCCTTGAGGCGAGCCTGACATTCGAGAATGACGCGGCCGCCTTTGGCGACGACCTGGGGGACGTAGCGGATAAATTGGATAGTGTCACCGAATCCCTGCTCGGCCCAAAGGAAGACGGTTTTGCCGTCAATGCGAGAGCCGTCCCAGCGGGGCTTTTTGAATTTTCGTTGGGGCGGCAGAAGATCTGTGTCCGTTCGACCAACCACACCTTCGCGCCAGCGGCGTAACTCGTCACCATGCCTCCAACTTGGAGGTATCGCATGGATGCATCGGCGAAGAATGCCACGGCCCAGACCTGGCGCGAAAGAATTGGCGATCAGCAGGCCA
>JBBRHH010000455.1:0-5076 GCA_038222915.1 Tepidisphaerales bacterium | reverse complement strand
AAATGAACTCTGTATCGCAACAGTCAATGAAAGCCATGCAACCTCAATTGCATCCAGCCCACCCCGAAGTCCCTTTCGGAGGAAACCGTAAATTTTATGGTTGAAGACCCCTTGCTGGGTTTGGGCCTGCGCCCGGTCACGCTCGCCGACCGGAACATGTTCGAGTCCTATTTCAGTACCCTCCAGGCTCCCTTATCGGACTACACCTTCTCGCAGTTGTTCACGTGGCGCAATAGTCTCCATATCGCATGGAAGCTGATCCGCAACCACCTCTGCATCTTCGCGAACGGCAGCTCCGACCTCACCCTCCTCATGCCTCCGATCGGCGACGGCCAATCCAGCGCCGCACTTGCCGAGGCCTTTGAACTGATGGACGCGTACAACGCCTCCGCTGGCGTGCCAGCCAACAGCCGCATCGAATATGCCAGCGACGAACTTCTCGCGCGATTCGACGCTACTCGCCTGAACATTCACCCGATGGGCACCGACTATGTGTACGACACCCGCCGCATGATCGACCTCGCCGGCGGCGATCTCTCCAGCAAGCGGCAGGCAAAAAACCGCTTCATCCGCAACTACCAACACCACGTAGAAACCTACGACGCCGCGCGTCACTTCAACGAGTGCGTTGCCCTCCTCCATTCCTGGACCCGCCACCAGGACGAGCACCACACCGCCGACGCCCCGATCGGGACAATCAAGCGGCACAAGGAATCGCTTGCCTGCGAACTCAGCCTTCGCTACGCGGCCGAGCTTGGCCTTCGCGGCATGGTCCTCCATGTGAATAACCCCGCCGGCCAATCCTCGATTCGCGGCTTCACGTTTGGCGAATCGCTCGGCCACGAACAAAACAGCATCGTCATCGAAAAGACTGACTTGGAACTAAAGGGCATGGCCCAGTTCATCTTCAGCGAGTTTTGTGAACGCTTCTGGGCCAACAAACCCTACATCAACGTAGGCGACGACTGGGGCCTCGAAACGCTCGCCTGGACCAAGCGGAGCTACCGCCCGGTAAAGCTTCTTCAGAAATATGTTCTCCGGCAGACCGCCGCCCTGAAAATAGGCTTCCTGCCGAGGAGCCAGGACTTCACCGCGACAACAATTAAAGATCGCATCATCATTCGCCCCGCCCGCCGCGAAGACCTGGCCGCCTCGGCCACCCTCGAACAATCCTGCTTCACGACCTACAGCCTCACCAGGCGGCGGCTCCAATACCTTCAGCAGCGGCCAAGCGCTGTATTCCTCGTAGCTCAGCAAGGCGACCAGGTCGTGGGTCAGGGGATCGCTCTCATCCGGCAAAATAGAAAGGCAAAGGCCCGCGGCCACATTCCTCCCTCGGGCAGAATCTATAGCCTCGCAGTAACTGAAACCGCCCGAGGCCAGAAAATTGGCAGACGGCTGCTCAAAGCACTCGTGCAACGCCTCGTTGACCAGGGCGTCCACCGCATCTACCTCGAAGTGGAACAACTCAATAGCGCAGCGATTCACCTTTACAAACAGGCAGGCTTCAACGCGATTGGCGAGATACCGGATTACTATGGCAAAGATAGGCCCGCCCAACACATGATGTGGCAGCAAGCTGCGCAGGCGCATCGCCCGATCACCGAAATCGCCGCCTGACGTCGCCCGGGACGGCTAATCGGCGAGTTGAAGATTCTTGTAGAATCGTTCGTCGTTTACATCCGCACTCCAATATCGCAGTGCTGGCATTGTGTCGGCTTCCCGCGTCCATGGCAGCGTTCCGCTCACCGTGCGTGACTCACCGGCCGGAATCAAAAGATCGAAGGTGCTGCTTTCAAAATTCCGCCAGCCGGCATCATTCAGAGCATCTCTGGGCTTTTGACCCGAGGCAACAACCACCGTGAAACTGATTGGACGATCCGAGCTGTTTTTGTAGACGGTCTTGAAATCCACCGTGCGTTCTGACCATTTCGGATGCCAGATGAGTTCGCAAGCCGCGATATCCAATTGAATCGCGCCGTTGGGGACTACCCCGTTTGCAGGGTTTGCGGCGGAGCCGGTTGTGGGCGGACTTTTCCGCGTCGCAGGGGCGTCGGCTCCGATCGCAAAACTGCAAAATAGGAACACAACGCCAAAACACGCTCGAACACAAATCCTTTGACTTGCCAGCATGGTCGGCTCCGATCGTTTAACCACGGACATTTGCCGCTTCGAGAACCTCAAAATACCCAATCTGGTTGTCGTCATCAAAATTCTTGTCCATTTAACACCCGCGCTTACGAATCGTCGTTCGCTAGATTGAATCCGGGGCGCGGATCTCTGCCCCGTCTCTCACTCGCTGCGCCGGCGCGTCGGTGTATCAGAAGTCTGTTAAAGATGTGGAGGTCGAAGGCTCATCCGTCACTTTCGCCTTAACGGTTCGGCGGTCGAGGCTTAGACGTCTGGCGGTTTCTTCGTAGCTTTTGGTTTGGGCGTAGACTATTCGGCAATATCGCTTGAGCAGCTCGTCGGCCGTCAGTGAACCATTGGTGATTGCGGTGGTCAGGGCTTCGGAGTCACTCTTGGCGGCGGGGCGGGTGGGGTTGTATTCACGGCGGATCATCCAATTGCGCACGCATTGTTCCAGTTCACGGAAGTTGCCTGGCCAGCTGTAGGATTGGCCCAGATTTTTATCTATCCACTTTGCTATTTCGTCGGCCAACGGCTCCGCCTCTTCGCCGGCAATTCTTTTTACAATGAAGAGGATCATCTGGCGGAGGTCTTCGGGGGCTTGTTTTAGCTGCTCGCGTAACGGGGGGGTGGTGATGATGTCGGAGCAGAGGCGATAGTAAAAATCTTTTCGGAATGCGCCGGCGGACATTTCTTCAGCGAGGTCGCGGTTGGTGGCGGCCATGATTTTGCCGGAGAAGTGGCGGGGTTGGTTGTCGCCGAGGCGCTGGAAGGCTCGGGTTTGCAGGACTCGCAAGAGCTTCACCTGAATGAGGGGGTCCAGTTCGCCTATTTCGTCGAGGAAGACGGTGCCGAGGGGTTTGCAAGTTTCTAGCCAGCCGGCCCGGTCTTCGAGTGCGCCGGTGAATGCGCCGCGGCGGTGGCCGAACAGTTCGGATTCGATCAGGGTGGGGGAGAGGGCGGAGAGGTTGAGGCCGGCGAAGAGTGTGGTGAAGTCTTCGGTGAAGGCGGACTTTTTGGGGTCGAAGGGGATGAAGCGTGAGAAGGCGATGGCCTGGGCGACGAGTTCCTTGCCGGTGCCGGATTCGCCGCCGATGAGGGTGGTGAAGTCTCCCATGCGGTCGAAGAGAACGCGCTGGTAGCGTTGCATGTCGTGGGTGAAGATGGATTCCCAGACGGCGGCGCGGAGGCGTGCGACGGCCATGGAGCGGCCGACGATGTTGTCGAAGATGGAGAGGAAGGCGCGGCGGATCTGGAAGAAGCCGGAGAAGAGCTGGTGGGGGGAGTGGCGGGGCGGGTTGACGCCGGGGAGGGCGAAGAAGTGTTTGAGGTCGTCGAGGAGGGACTGGTAGAGGCCGGCGAAATCGAGGCGGGCTTTGTGGCCTTTGTCGCCAAGGGTGGCTTCGCGGAGGGGTTCGTGGTTGCGGTAGTAGAGGAGGTAGAGGACGAGGTCTTCGTAGAGTAGGCGTTCTTTTTCGGTGGCGGTGGTTTTGTCGAGGAGGCGCTGGCGAAGGGTGGCGGCGAGGGATTCGGATTTTTCGCGAAGGAGCTTTAAGTTGTCGCGGCCGCCTTCGGGATCGTTGAAGACGTTCCATACGAGGTCGGCTTCGACGAAGTCGAGGCCGAGGACTTTGCGTTCGATTTCGATGCGTTCGGGGACGAAGGGGTTGCAGTAGACGAGGCGCGAGATGCCTTCAGCGATGATGCGTTCTTCGGGATTGAAAAGTGGCATGGAGGTGAGGGGAATCTTACGGGGAAGGATGATGGTTTGCCACGGAGATGGTGGCGGCGGGCGAAGACAAGCTTCGCCCCTACGGGGCCCGGCGGGTGCGCCTACAATGACCGCTTTGAGAGGAATGATGAGCGAAATGGAAACGGCGCGTGGTGAGGGGGAGAGGCTAGGGCGCGGGCTTGTGTGGATTGTGGCGGCGGCTTGTGGGCTCAGTGTTGCCAATCTTTATTACAACCAGCCGCTGCTGGCGGATATTGCGAAGACTTTTGACGTCACAGTGCGCGGGGTGAGCGCCATTCCGACGATGACGCAGATCGGGTATGCGCTTGGACTGCTGCTGATCGTGCCGCTGGGGGATATCGTGCAGCCGCGAAAACTGGTGTTGACGCTGTTGGGGCTGGTGTCGCTGTGTATGGTTTTGGCGGCGGTTGCGCCGAGTGTTTCGCTGTTGGCGCTGGCGAGTTTGGCGGTGGGGATTACGACGGTTGTGCCGCAGGTGATGATTCCGTTTGTGGCGGGGATGGCCGGGCCGGGGAAGCGCGGGGCGGTGATTGGGACGGTGATGATGGGGTTGCTCCTTGGAGTGCTGCTTTCACGAACATTGAGCGGGTTCGTGGGGGAGCATCTCGGATGGCGGATGATGTATAGGATTGGCGCGGGGATGATGATCGTTTTGGCGGGGGTGTTGCGGATATTGTTGCCGACGCGCACCCCCACGCCGCATTTGTCTTACCCGAAACTGCTGGGTTCCATGTGGGAGTTGTTTAAGACGCAGCCGGTGTTGCGGCAGGCCGGGTTGAATGGGGCGCTGATGTTTGGGGCGTTCAGTGCGTTCTGGGCGACGCTGAGTTTTCGATTGGAGACGCCGCCGTTTCACTATGGACCGCAGACGGCGGGTCTGTTTGGGTTTGTCGGTGCTGCGGGGGCACTGGCAGCGCCGGTGGTGGGGCGGTTTGCGGATAAGGCGGGCGTGCGACATCTGCTAACGGTTGCTGCGATGTTGATGCTGATCTCGTTTGGGATTTTCTTTCAGTTTGGGATGACATTGTGGGGGTTGGCGCTGGGGGTGATTGTTCTGGACATGGCGACGCAGGGAGCGCAGGTTTCGAATCAGACGCGGATGTATAACCTGGTTTCGTCTGCGCCGAGCCGGAGCAATGCGGTGTATTTGACGTGCTATTTTATTGGCGGCTCGGGTGGGTCACTGCTGGGGG
>JBBRHH010000454.1:0-5097 GCA_038222915.1 Tepidisphaerales bacterium | reverse complement strand
GCCTTTACCGCCTTTGAATTTCAAGAACAGACTCGCCATATGCCCAAAGATGGCCGCGAATCCCACCAGCAGCCAGAGCAGATAGACGGGCCAACTATACCTGGCCACATCGCCATTACTGGATTGCCGCAAAACAAAATATCCGGCCAGCACCGGCAGCAAGCCCTTGAGCATATCCAACGTGAAAACCAGAAAGAAAAACCGTTTTCCCAGCAGCCGGGCCACATTCGTTGCCCCGATATTGCCGCTGCCACCCTTTCGCACGTCAACGCCCTTCGCCAGCCCGACCAGTAAGCCAAAAGGGACCGAGCCGGCCAAATAGGCCGCCGCCACCAGAATCCCCAGTTTCTCCATCACGCTCATGCGAGCGTCTTTTATCCGATTCGCCATCGGATGTCGCGGTGTGATAGAATCAGAGGTCGACGGAGTTAAAGATGACAGTAACATGACAGTAACCATTTCTCTGAACGACGACGTGGCAGCGAAACTCTTGAAGAGAGCCGGCGAGGAGGGCAAAGCCGTCGACGACTACGCCTCTCAATTGCTCGAGCAGGTCATCACCAAGCCAACCATTGATGAAATCCTTGCCCCATTTCGGAAGCAGGTTGCCGAAAGCGGAATGACCGACGAAGAGCTGGACGAATTTCACCGTGATCTTTTGGTCAGGGTGCGCGCCGACGCAAAGGCAAAATCGGCGTGAGCGTCACAGCCGTCTACGACACGGTGGTCTTCTTCCAGGCCGCCACCCGCCCCGATCGCGTTCATGCCACAATGCGGGGATTGACTGAGGGAAAAGTAACCTTATTTGTCAGCGGAAGTTTGATGGCGGAAATTCAAGCGGTGCTTCAAAGGCGCGAATACACGCAAAAGTTTTCGAGCCTGACACCTGACGCGGTTCGCATCTTCATAGCGGACATCCTGTCGAGGGCTGCTATGTTCGAACCTGTTCCGATGACCTTCACTTGGCCGGAACATCCCGACGACGATCACCTCTTCAATCTCGCCATCCACGCAAACGTCAATTATCTGGTTACTTGGGAAACGCGGATACTCAAGCTCGCGACCGCCACTTCCCCTTCAGCGCAGTTGCTGCGGCGCATGGCCCCGACGTTGGCTATTGTCACGCCCAAGCAGTTCGCCGATGTACTAAGACTCCCGACGAGCACGTGATCACGAAATATTGGCGCGTAGCTCAAATACATAGCGCCTCCTAGATTTCCGCCTGCCTGGCGAACTCCGCCCCTAGCCCTCTTTTTCAGCCTTCTCCGCATTCGCCCGCTCCACCAACTCTCGCTTCAACACCTTCCCGGTAGGCGACCGCGGAAGCTCGCTTACCACGAAAATATCCTTCGGCACCTTGAACAGCGGCAGACCCTGCTCGCGGCAAAATGCCCGCAGTGCATCCGCCTTCACGGCCGGGTCTTTTAGTACCACAAACGCCACCACCGCCTCGCCGCGCGATGTATCTTTCCGCCCTACCACCGCCACCTCGGCGACGGCCGGGCTGCGCGCCAGCACGTCCTCCACCTCGCGCGGCGCGACCTTTTCGCCGGCGACGATGATCAAATCCTTCTTCCGCCCGGTGATATACAAAAATCCATCGCTGTCGAACTGTCCAATATCGCCTGTCTTGAAAAATCGATCGCTCGTCAGCGCCTTGGCCGTCTCTTCGGGCAGATTGTGATACCCCTTCATGATCATCGGCCCGGCCAGCCAGATCTCCCCCTCCGGCGCTTCGTTCCCCGCATCGTCGGTAATTCTCACCGTCACATCCGGCAGCGCCTTTCCCACCGAGCCCGGCCGATTCATCTGCGGCGTGTTGAAACACACCGCCGGGCTCGTTTCCGTCAATCCATATCCTTCCAGAATCGCCACGCCAAACCGCTGCAAAAATGCCTCGCGCAACACCGGCGGCAGCGGCTCGCCGCCGCTGATCGACGCATACATCGATTTAAAATCCTCGGCCGACGCATTCTTCAAATGCATGAGCGCCCCATACATGCTTGGCACACCAAAAAAGATCGAGATCTGGTTCTTCCGGATGCTCTCCATCGCCCCCACGGCGCTGAACCGCGCCATGAAAAACATCTTCGCTCCCAGTTGAATCGGCGCAATCATCATGGCCGTCATCCCGAACGCATGAAAGAGCGGAATCACACCCAGGAAGTGGTGCGAGCTCTGCAGCTCGACATGCTGAATGGCCGCGTCGACGTCGCTCTGCAGATTTCCAAAGGTCAGCTCGACACCCTTGGGCAAACCCGAAGTGCCGCTCGTATACATGATCACCGCAAGATCGTCGGTCTTGCGATCCGGAAACCGAGGTGCGATGGCCGGCGGCGTCTTGGGCAGCTGCGTCAGGTCGACAATCTTTAGTTGCGTTCCCGCCAATCGCGCTGCAAGCTGCGGAATCGTCACGACCGTATCAATCCCACTGTCCGCGATCACATGCGCCACTTCGCGATCGCCCAGCAGGAAGTTGATCGGCACCACGCTCTTCCCGGCCAAGAGCGTGCCATAAAAGCTCGCCACAAAACCTACCCCGGCCGGCAACAGCAACCCGACGGACGGCTTGTCCGTCTGCATCCCCAGATACATCCCCAATCCCCCGGCCATCGCCGCGATCTGCTGCCAGGTATATTGGCCATGATCATCCGTGATAGCGATTTCGTCGGGTTTGGTGCGGGCGTGGGCAAAAAGTGGTTCGAAAATCATCGCTCGGAGTCCTTGTCGCCAGAATGTGCTTCCATTTTCCGAAAAATACGTTCTAATCCGCCAACCTCGGGCATGGATGCCCGGATCAATCAGTAACTATAAACACGGTGAGGCAAGGATGCGAACACCCCATCTCCTACGCGCAACAACTCTTCTGCTCTTAACCGCACTCGCCACCGGCTGCGCCACCGAAGGCACAAACGACCCCAAGCCAACGCTTCAGGGCGGCTACAGCGCCCTCGACCAGAAGCGCTACGATCAGGCCATCTCCTCCGCCGACCAGGCGCTTCAGCAATCCAACGGCGGACCCGGCTCGGCCGAGGCCCTCTACCTGCGCGGCCGAGCCGTCTATGCCCGCCCCAAGGCCGATCCCAGCCAGCAGAATGCCGACCTGCGTGAAGCCCGCGACTGCTATCTACGCGCTCTGAACGTCTCCCCCACCCCGCAGCTTGAAGGCCTCATCCGATGCGATCTCGCGAACGTCGCCTATTTCCAGGACGACTACGCGACCGCCGACCGCGAATGGCAGGCCGCGTTCGAAAAACTAGAGACCGATGAAGCGAAGGCCTGGGCCTTGTACCGCGTCGGCGTCTGCCGCCAGCGCATGGGCCGCTGGAGCGAGGCCGACGCAATCTTCAACGCCGTTCAAAGCCACTACCCCAACAGCACGCCCGCCCAGCGCGCCCGCGACCACACCGGGGCCAAAGGCTTTTACGTCCAGGTCGGCACCTTCAAGGACGCCACCTCGGCCGACAATGTTGTCACCAACCTGAAGAACAAAGGTATGGCCGCCAGCAAATCCCCCCGCCCGGCCAGCAGCGCCCAAGCGGTCTTGGTCGGTCCTCAAGCCAGCTACGCCAACGCCCTGGCGCTCAAGCAGCAACTGGCCGGCACCTACACCGACGCGATGGTCATTCCATAATCCGCCCGGCGGTCCCCCTGAAGTACTTTGAAGAATCTAGCCGATCCCTGAAATCGGTAACGATCTTCTGTTCGTACAGCATGCGCATGACTATCGTACGCACAACTTGCTTTCTTCCCTTCACTTAAGCTCGATTAATAAACCAAAAAAAACAAACCCCCAGCCCACGGGTAATTCAAAGTAGAAATACCGCTGCCAATCCCATGACCCCACCCCGACCATCCACCATATCCCGCCGCTCCTTCGTCAAAATCGGCGCACTGGGTCTCACCGGCCTCGGCCTCTCCGATCTCCTCCGCATCCGCGCCGCAAAGGCCGCCGAACTCGCCGTCCCATCCCCTGACACGTCGGTCATCTTCGTCTGGCTCCCCGGCGGCCCGTCCCACATGGAAACCTACGACATGAAGCCCGACGCTCCCACGGAGTATCGCGGCCTTCTCTCCCCCATCCGCACCAATGTCTCCGGCATCGAAGTCTGCGAGCTCCTTCCCCTGCATGCGAAGTGTGCCGACAAATACACGCTCATCCGCTCGGTCTGCCACGAATTTGCCGACCACGGCGGCGGCCACAAGCGATTCCTCACCGGTTACAAACCCAAGGAACCCGCCGGCTTCGTCAATGATTTCCCCATGGCCGGGTCCGTCGTCGCCAAACTCCGCGAAAACGTCAAACGTGGCGTTCCCAACTACATCGCCGAAGTCGACGGCGGCCGATCCGGCGTCGACGTCTTCAGCTTCGGCTCCGCCTATCTCGGCAGCGCCACAACACCGTTCTTCGTTACTGGCGACCCCAGCGCCCCCGACTTCAAAGTTCAAAACCTCGGCCTCTCCCAGGACATGGCCAACCGCCTGAATGACCGGGCCGGCCTCCTCGACGGCATGGACCGCCTCCGCCGCGAAATCGACGCCAGCGGCCAGATGAATTCGATGGACCAGTTCAACCGACAGGCACTCGACCTCCTCACCAGCGACAAGGCCGCCGCCGCCTTTGATCTCTCCAAAGAGCCGGCCAAGCTTCGCGAGCGCTACGGCAACCACGCCTTCGGCCAGCGCGCCCTCCTTGCCCGCCGACTTGTCGAGGCCGGCGCAAGCTTCGTTACCGTCGTCATGGAAAACCCCGGCGGCGAAAAACCAAAAAACTGCGTCTACAACTGGGACTCCCACGCCGTCAACTGCCACCTCTACGACGACGCCCGCTGGCGCATGCCCTACTACGACCAGGCCATCAGCGCCCTCGTCGAAGACCTCTACTCCCGGGGCCTCGACAAAAAAGTCCTACTCGTCGTTACCAGCGAATTCGGCCGCTCCCCCCGGATCGAAGCCTCCGTCGGCAGCCAGACCGGCGTAACCCAACCCGGCCGAGACAAAGCTGAAGAAGAGTAGAACAGACACATCACTCAGGCTCAGTTGAAGCTTCGGGCGACGTCTCTGGCTCGGGTGCCATTTGCGGTTGTTCCGCAACGT
>JBBRHH010000453.1:0-5131 GCA_038222915.1 Tepidisphaerales bacterium | reverse complement strand
CTTCGCCGGGAGCCTGTCTGAAAGCCTCTCACTGTCGCAGGGCGGCAAGATCGCCCACTTCCTGCACCTGCCGACCCCCGACGATGCCGACAGCAACTTCCCGTTCAATGAGCAGCTGTGGCTGATCGTCAACGGCGCTGCGATTAAGCGGGGTGGCCCGGGCAACTCCACGCTCGCCGGACAGCCATTTTACGGCTTCGGTCAGGACTCCCGCGTCGTCGCCAACGATGCGGGCAAGGTCCTTGTGAGCGCCTGGACTTCGGAGGCTTTCGACACCGGCTTGTTTGTCATCAACGGCAATACAGAGACCAGGATCGCGCAGAACGGCGAAGCTTACGCCGGCCCCGGCCCCTACAACGGCTGGACGGTCAACGTGAGTAACGCGTTCTCGATGAACGAAACTGGCGACGTCGTCTATCAGCTATTCCTGAGCGACCCCAACAACAACAGCAGCTTCGCGACCCTCCTCCTCGAAAACGGCTCGGTCATCGCGACGAGCAACGACACAGTGGGCGGCCTCCAGGTGTCCGACGTGGAAGACTTCGCCCTGAACGAGACCGGCCAGACCGCCTACGAATTCGCATTCGATACAAATGGTGACCCCTTTGGCGGCTCCGGCATCGCGATCGGCGGCGTGCCAATCGCGTACACCGGCCTGGTCGTGGACGGCAGGACTATCGACTCCGTCGGGTCGTTCGACTTGAACGACAATGGCCAGTTGCTCTACTCCGCCAGCTTCACCGACGGCTCCAGCGCACTGATCGTCACTTCGGTGCCGGAGCCGACCAGCCTCGCCGCGCTTGCGCTTGGGATGGCCGGGCTGATCCGCCGCCGCCGGCGGCCGGAAAGCCGTGATTCTCACTCTGCGGCCTGATGTTCTACATCGCCATAGCAGTGCGCTGGGTCGGAGAATTAGAATCGACTTATGCCAATCCCCATTCGCGACCGCATCCGAATAATCCAAGGCGACATCACACAACTCGATGTTGATGCCATCGTCAACGCCGCCAACACGTCGCTGCTCGGAGGTGGCGGAGTCGACGGAGCGATCCACCGGGCCGCCGGTCCAGATTTGCTCGCAGAATGCCGCACTCTGGGCGGATGTCCGACTGGCCAGGCCAGGATAACAGCGGGCTACAGACTGTCGGCCCGTCACGTTATCCACACCGTCGGCCCCATTTACGATGGTGGCGGGTACGACGAAGGGCAGTTGCTCGCCTCGTGCTATCGAGAGTCCCTGCAATTGGCGGCCGACACAAAGCTCGAGTCGCTCGCGTTCCCCTGCATTTCGACCGGCGTCTATGGCTATCCCCACCGCGAAGCATGCGAGGTTGCGGTCTGGGTCGTCGTCGAGTGGCTGGCCACGCACGATCTGCCGCGCATCGTCACCTTCTGTTGCTTTGAACCGGTTGATGTTGAACTGTATCGCGCCCGATTTCGTTGAGAGACGCCACTACGATCAATGTTGACCGCGCTTTTTTGGGGGAAAAGCACATGCGGCGCGCTCATGTATAGCTTCGCCGACTCGAGGCGTGGTCGACCGCTTGGCGAATGCGTTCGTCTATTTCTTTGCTTCAGACTCCGCCGGTGCGTCCAACCAGGCTCCCAATGACTGCAATCAGATCATGCGGATCCACAGGCTTGGGCACATGCACCTGAAAGCCGGAAAGAAGCGCCCGCAACCGGTCCTCCTTATGAGCAAACGCGGTTAGGGCGATCGCCGGCAAATCGCGGGCAGTATGGCCCGCAGCGCGGACCCGCCTGATGAGGTCATATCCGTCCTCGTCCGGCATCGCGATATCACTCACAAGAACTTCGGTCTGATGCTTTGACATAATGAACATCGCATCTTCCGCGGAAGACGCCACTGTCACGATCGCGCCGGCGGCTTGCAGGACCTTGGAGACTGCGCGCCGTGCATCCGCCTCGTCATCCACGATCAGGACGCGCAATCCATCGAGTCGGACTTCCGGAAGATCTGACAACACCGGGTGGATCCCGGCCGGCACGTCTTCATCATCGTCTTCAGGAAGATTAACGGCTCGAACGGGCAGTTCAACGCTGAATGTGGCGCCGCGTCCCCACCCGGCACTCTCCACGGTGATCGTTCCTCCGTGCAACTCAGTCAATTGTTTGGCGATGGAGAGCCCGAGGCCCAGGCCGCCGTATTTGCGGCGCGTACTGCTGTCCGCCTGACGGAAGCGTTCAAATATAAATGGAAGGAATTCGGGCTCGATGCCCCGTCCGGTATCAGTGACCTTGATTCTCGCCGACGACCGGACCCGTTCGAGCGAGACGCTCACCATGCCGCCCTTCGGGGTGAACTTCACCGCGTTGGAAAGAAGGTTCCAGATCACCTGCTGAATCCGGCTGGGATCGCAGGTCACCGGGCTCGCGGAAGAGTCGAGGTCCATTGCAATGCTGACTCCCTTCGCATCGGCCGTCGACTGCACCACCTCAACAGCGGCTGTGATAACCTTTACAAGGTCACATTGTCGGATCTCCAGACGAAGCTTGCCGGAAACGATCCGCGACACGTCCAGCACATCTTCGATCAAGCGCAACTGCGCGGCGGTGTTGCGCTCGATCACCTCCAGGCCCTCCGCCAGATCCTCCTCGTTGCATTTTTCCGCCCTCAGAATGCTGACCCATCCGACGATCGCACTGAGCGGCGTCCGAAGCTCATGGCTCAGCGTCGCAAGAAACATGTCCTTCGAGCGGTTGGCGGCCTGCGCCTCGATGCGCAGCGACTGTTCGTTGATCAGGTGCGCCTCGCGCTCGATTTGAAAAAGAGCCCGCTCGGAGATGTCGCGGATGTTGCATTGGATGACCGCGTGGGCGTCCTCCCGATACACGTTGGCCACCACTTCGACTGGCAGCAGCCGCCCATTGCGGTTTTGCAGGGGCAGGTTCTCATAGCGCACCGTCCCGCGCTCGTCGAGCTTCTGCATGGCCGCCTCGCTTGCGGAGCGGTCTTTGAACACGCCAATCTCCCACAGCTCTTTGCCGATGAAATGTTCTCGCGGGTAGTCGAGAAGATCGAGCAGGAACGGGTTGACGTCGGTGATCTTGTGGTCGTTCACGTCGACGATAAGAATGCCGTCGTGTGCCGCCTCGAACAGCCGGCGATAGCGGATTTCCGAAACCTCCAGCCGCCGTTCCCCGGCCCGCCGCTCCGTCACGTCATGGAAAACCATGATCACGCCGGTAATATTTCCGCGCCCGTCGCGCAGCGGCGCTGCGCTGTCATCAATGGCGATCTCGGTTTTATCCCGCGCGATCAGAATCGTGTGGTTCATCAGCCCAACGATCTCCCCCTCCCGGATGGCCTTGCTGACCGGGCTTTCTACACTGGTTCGGGTTGTTTCATTGACGACATTGAAGACCTCCGATAACGGCTTGCCGGTTGCCTCCCCGATGCGCCAGCCCGTCATCCACTCGGCCGTGTGGTTCATGAACGTGATGCGCGTGCTGGTGTCCGTTGCGATGACGGCGTCAACCATGCTGGACAACGCGGTCTGCATCCAATCGCGCTGCCGCGCCACCTCCACACCCAGCCGTCTACGCTCCGTAATGTCTTCGAACGCCAGCAGAATGAGCAAGACCGCCTTGTCTTCACTCAGAAGCCGCCGCCCATTGAGCAGCATGCTCCGTTCGCCGATGCCCGGAAACAAATAGTTTACCGGAAAATCGTCGAAATGACTATTTGTGGGCAGTATCTCTTCGAGCAATATACGCAGGCTCTGGATTTGCCATTGGCCGCTCCCCAACTCGTACAAAACCCGCCCGATCGTGTCTTCGGCGGTCACGTCGAATAACCGGTAAAACGAGCGGCTCGCCGTCTTTACGCGCAACTCAGCGTCAAGCACCAGAAGCGGCTCGCGCAGCGTCTCCACGATGCTGTTCGCATAACGGTTCGCGGTGATGTCAAAGCTTTCGTCTTGCAAAGTCGGTAGCCCGGGAATGGACATCGCTCGCTTCTTTCTCAAATTATCCAACTTGCGCAGGTCCCATTGATCGCCCTTCGCGGCTGTTCTATGCCCCTTTACTGTCCCCGTCTGTCCGCTACCGGACGCTCTAAGGAATAAAGCCATATATTCTTCGGAGAATCCTGATTGACATCGCAATATATGTCTACGGGCGGTTATGCTGATCGCCATGGCAATGCCCGCACGACTTCACAATAAGATCCTCGAGCGGCTGCCCGAGCCCGACTATCAGCGGATCCTCGGGCAGATGGAGACAGTCACCCCGCCCCTTGGTGAGGTCGTAGCGATCGCCGGCGTTCCCCCAAAGTGGGTTCATTTCCCCATATCGGCCGTCTTGTCATCCATGGTCATGCTTGAGGACGGATCGACAGTGGAAGGATCTACCCTCGGCAATGAAGGCATGGACGGCCTCTATCTGCTCACCGAACCGCTCGCCAACCCCTATCGCATCAATGTTCAGGTCGAAGGCGACATTCTCCGTCTCCCGGCCGTGGCATTCAAGCAGATCCTGAAGAACTGCCCGTCCATGATGCAACTGCTCATGCGCTATGCGCTCGTCTCCATCCAGCGCGGCGCACAGAACGGCGCATGCATCCAGCACCACACGATCGAAGAGCGAATGTGCCGATGGCTGCTGGAGACCGCCCTCCGCAAAGGGAGGGACAAATTCCACCTCACGCAGGAATTCCTCGCCGACATGCTCGGCGTTCGCCGCCAAAGCGTAAATCTCACCGCCCGCCTTCTTCAGGGCGCACAGCTCATCAAATACCACCGCGCCGAAGTCACCATCCTCGACCGCATCGGCCTCGAAGAAGCATCCTGCGAATGCTTCAGGGTGACCAGCGAAATGTACGAGCGATCCATGACACTCCCCAGATAGCACTGGCTTTCTCCGCGCTGGTCCTTCATTTATGATTGCTGCTGTTGCACCAGCAACTCCAGTAAAAACTTTTTGATGAGTTCACAACGCCAAAATTCCTGTGCACACACACCGTTCCGCCTAGCAGCCCGTGGCAAAAGTCGCGCGGGCCAATCTTGCGTCTTTGTCGCGGGCTCTTCGTTGCCGAAACTCCGCGTATTTCCTTCCAATACTCGATCGTTTCGTCGCCTCGATCCCGCAACAAATCCGCTGCGCTTGTCCG
>JBBRHH010000452.1:0-5157 GCA_038222915.1 Tepidisphaerales bacterium | reverse complement strand
CGAAGGAGAGATAGGGCGGCTGGCCGGTGTGCTTGGTGGAGTAATCGAAGATGGAGCCGGTGGTGTAGAAGCCGGTGTATTGAACGCGGGCGGTTTGGCCGGATTTGATGGCTGCGCCGGAGCCGGCGTGGACGATGGAGGTGATTAGGCCGTTCTTGAAGCTTTTGACGCTGACGAGTTTGTTGACGGCGAGGGCCTGGACGGCGGAGACGCTGGATTTGGAGGTGGTGTTGCCGAGGTATTTGGCGGTGAGTTTGTAGCTGCCGGGGAAGAGCATGATGTTGCCCGGGGCGAGGAGGTAGGTGGCCCGGCCGGCGGTGGAGAGTGCGACGGTGGCGAGGACGCGCGTGCCGGACAGGAACTTGACGCTGCCGGTGGCGACGGCTTTTCCGGCGGCGGTTTTGACGATGGCGGTGAGGAGAACGTTTTGGCCGAGGATGTCGCTGTGGGTGGACGTGGTGAAGGTGGTCTTGGTGGCGACGGCGACTTTTGGGGTGACGGTGATGGCCGGTGTGGCCTGGAGGCTTTCGGCGAGGTGGCCGGCCGTGGGGGTGATGGAGAGGAGGTTTCGGTCTTCGAGTTGTTCGATGAAGGAGGATCGATTTTCAGTGCGGGGATTGGTCGAGTTCATAACTACTTTCTCGTCCTGGGATGTTTGGGAAGTTGAACGATCGTAGTTGTAACGTTTGATTGAGACAATTGTTCGGAGGCGGGGGCGGAATTTGGAGAACGTATTGAAGAGTGTTGACCCTTGGCCCTCGGCGGCGATATCGGTGGCTGGCGCGTTTGGACATCCTCCGATCGAATAATCCGGACTTGTCCCTGGGATGACAGACTGGAGCTACTACTTTCACGGGCAGGGTTGCTGCGTCAGGCATGCGGTGAGCGGTGTAGCGATTGCTGTGGATTTCTATGAGGGGACGACGGAATGGATCGACAGCACTTTTTTCCTCTGGTTTCTGGAATCTCTCAAATCGCCAAGTTTTATCGAGCAACAACGCATTGCCCTTCATCCAACGCTCGAAACTCTTCTGCTTTCCTTCGATGAACTGGTTGAGGCAGACATTCTTTTTCGACGTGGCCGATCGAACGCTGTGCGATTGTCAGACGAGTTTCGCGGATGGGGTGCGCAGGTCGATGACCTTGACGCGAGCGATGCCGACGTGGAGCCGAAGTGAGTTGATTGACCTGCTCGACAACTCGGTTGATCAGGGTGCGACGGCAGAATGCCGGGCAGCGCTGCGGTCCCATCCCACCACAGCCATGCACGCGGTTGCGGACGAAGATCTGATTCTGGGCGGCTGTGACTCTTAGTTGAATCGTATCGGGTCGAACTGGCATACCGCTTCCATAGGGCCTTGGAAGGCGTAATTGGAGCGATAGAAAAGAGGTACGTGGTTTGACCGACCCCCGAACGCGTGATATATTTCGATTGCCAGAAAGCAATTTTTGACTTAAGTGCTTTGGAAAACTGAGCTTAGGGGTTGAATTTGGGTTAGACCCCCCTTTTCACTTGAATTTGCAGCTTTGAAGTTGATTCGGTTACGGGTGTTTTGATGGACATTCGGCTGAGTGGTTTTTTGTTGTGATTTGATGATTGCCGCATATGCAAGGAGATAACAGGACACGCGTGCTGCAGGCGGTCGACATTGTCGAGCTGATTGGGCAGACGGTTGCGCTCAAGCGGGCGGGCAAGGATTTCATTGGACTGTGTCCGTTTCATTCGGAGAAGACGCCGTCGTTTCATGTCGATCCTGCCAAGCGATTTTTTTACTGCTTTGGGTGCAAGGCGAACGGGAACGCCATTGACTTTGTGATGAAGCGGGACCGGATCGATCATTTTCGGGAGGCGCTGGAGCTGCTGGCGCGACAGGCCGGGGTGGAACTGGTGGATTCGCCGGGGGCGAAGGAGAAGCGCGGGGAGCGACAGGCGCTGTTGGATGCGCATTCGGCGAGTTGTGGATATTTCGAGACGTTGCTGGCGCAGGGTGAGGGCGCGGCGGCGCGGGAGTATCTGACGAAGCGCGGGTTTACGGCCGAGACGTTGAAGCGGTTTCGGATCGGGCTGGCAGCGGATTCATGGGATGGATTGTCAAAGAGCGCGGTGGCGCGGAAGTATACGCTGCCGATGATGGCGCTGGGCGGGTTGGTAAAGTCGCGCGATGGCGGCCAGGGACACTACGACACGTTTCGGAACCGGATCATGTTTCCGATCCGGGATGAGAGCGGGCGGATGATTGCGTTTGGCGGCCGGGTTGCGCCGGGGTCTACGGATCCGGCGAAGTACCTGAATAGCCCGGAAACACCGCTGTTTTCGAAGGGGCGGACGGTTTTTGGGCTGGATCTGGCGCGGACGAGAATTGTGGAGACGCGGACGGTGGCGGTGGTTGAGGGATACACCGACGTGATCATGGCGCACCAATTTGGCGCGAGCAATGTGGTGTCGGTTCTCGGGACGGCGATGACCGCGCAGCATGTGAATGTGCTGCGGCGATTTGCGAATCGGATTGTGCTGCTGTTTGACGCGGACTCGGCCGGCGATGCGGCGGTGAATCGTCTGGTGCAGTTGTTCCTGAACCAGGAAGTGGAGATTGCGGTGGCGACGCTGCCGGGCGGGCTGGATCCGGATGAGTTCTTGCTGGAGCACGGGGTGGAGGAGTTTGACAAGCTGCTGGCCGGGGCGGCGGATGCGCTTGCGTATGCGTGGCGGCAGATGTCACGGAAGTTTAATGCGAGCGAGGACCTGACTGGGAAGCAGAAGGCGGCGCGGGAATATATGGAGATGCTGTCGGCGGCGCGGGGCGGGAGCGGGCCGGTGGATGGCTTGCGGTGGGGGCAGGTGCTGGCGCGGGTGAGCCGGCTGACGGAAGTGCCAATTGCGGACTTGCAGCGGCGGTTTGGGAGGAAAGGCGGTGGGGCTGCGGCGAATAAGTTTGCGGCTAAGCCAAAGATTGCGTCCGATAATGGGCAGGCGGCGGCAGCTCCAGCGGCGGTTTCGAGTGGTCCGCTGACGGGAGTGGATCGTGCGGAGCGGTGGGTGTTGGGAGTTTTGCTTGCTGAGCCATCGCGATGGCACAACGTTCAGCAGGTGGTGTCGGTACATGATTTCAGCGAAGACGCGCGACAGCGACTCGCTCAAATCTATTGGGAACATCAACGTGACGAAGGTGAACCAGTATTCAATGAATTCCTCGCGGCGGTAGGCGACGAGGGGCTTCGACAGTTGGCTATAGAACTTGTTGATGAGGTTGGTCGTCTGGATGATCTTGGATCGACGCTGGAGGAGGCCATGAAACATTTGGCGCTTCAGCAACGTCAGCGAATGGAGCAGGAAGTTTTTGCCCAGGCGCGAGACGGCGATGTGTCGGCGTTGAAGAAATTACAAGAACAGCGGCGCGCTCCTGATTTGAGGCGTGGCGTCGGCTAGAACGGCGTGAAGAAAGAAACGCTGTAAATACCGGGCCTAGAATAGGAACCGGGAAGAGCCGGGGTTTGAATGACTCCGGGACAGGCGGCTTTGAAGCGGCCCACGTTGCAGGGATTGGGAATGTCCCCAAGGACCTTGGCCTGGGAGCTTGAGCGGCCTTTGCTCGCGCGGACGGTGTGCTGCCGCGGGTTGTGCTTTGTTGGGATGTTTACGATGACGATGGCAATTGAATCTCCGTTGATTGGATCTGGGTCTCAAGAAGAGGTCGACAATCGCGTTAACGCGTTGATCGGCTTGGGAAAGACGCGGGGCTATCTTACTTACGATGAATTAAATGAGCGGCTGCCGGACGAAGTGGTGTCGCCGGACAAGCTGGATTCGCTGCTGATGATGATCGATGAAATGGGCATCCGGCTCATCGATGACATGGACGTGGCGGAGTTTAACCAGGCCAAGTCGGGGAAGCCGGCGAAGGCGCCGAAGAAGGCGCCTGCGCCCGAAGTTGTCGAAGATGCGGATGGGGAGGAGATCGACCTTAATATTGAGGCCGAGCTGGCGGAGGCTTCGACCAAGCGGATTGATGATCCGGTGCGGATGTATCTGACGCAGATGGGGGAGATCCCGCTGCTGACCCGCGAGCAGGAAATTGCGCTGGCGAAGAAGATTGAAATTACGCGGAAGATCTTCCGCTCGAAGGTGCTGGAGAGCGATTACTGCCTTCAATCGGCGGTGGAGATTCTGCAGCAGGTGGACGATGGCGATCTGCCGTTTGATCGAACGATGAAGATCAGCACGGCCGAGGACCAGGCGGACAAGGGGACGATTGGACAGCGGATTCCGCTGAACCTGTCATCGGTGCGGACGATGCTGGACCGCAACCGCAACGACTGGGATTCGCTGCGGCAGGCGAAGAACAACAAGCAACAGGAAGAGCTTCGGCTGGCGATTCGACGCCGACGCCGTCGTGGCGTGAAGCTGCTGGAAGAGCTTTCGCTGCGGACGAGCAAGGTGACGCCGCTGATGAAGAAGCTGTCTTCGATCTCGACGAAGATGGTTGAGTTGGAGCAGCGGATTGAAGAGCTTCAGCGCGTGAAAGATCCGGGCGAGGATCTGGAAGTATGCCAGCAGGAGTGCGAAGGGCTGGAAGACCTCGTGCTGGAAAATGCACAGGACCTGCACAAGCGGGTGGTGCAGATCCGGAAAATTTACAACAAGTATGAAGACGCGAAGCGAAAACTTTCGGGCGGCAATTTGCGCCTGGTGGTTTCGATCGCGAAGAAATATCGCAACCGCGGGTTGTCGTTCCTGGACATCATCCAGGAAGGGAACACCGGGTTGATGCGCGCGGTAGATAAGTATGAATATCGCCGCGGGTACAAGTTCAGCACGTATGCGACGTGGTGGATTCGCCAGGCGATTACGCGGGCGATCGCGGATCATGCACGGACGATTCGCATTCCGGTGCACATGATCGAGACGATGAGCAAGCTGCGGAATATTTCCAAGCAGATCATGCAGGAACTTGGGCGCGAGCCAACCATCGAGGAGATCGCGAAGCGCGCGAAGATGTCGGTGTCGGAGACTCGGCGGGTGCTGAAGATCAGCCGGCATCCGATCTCGCTGGATCGGCCAGTGGGCGAGAGCGAAGACAGCTACTTCGGCGACTTCATTGAAGATGAGCGCGCAGAGAATCCTGTCGAGAGCGCCACCCAGGAGATGTTGAAGGACAA
>JBBRHH010000451.1:0-5188 GCA_038222915.1 Tepidisphaerales bacterium | reverse complement strand
TTGGACATATCGTTGCCCATGACCACGCCGTCGGCACCGATTACCTTGAACTGATAAATATTCTGGAGGGATATGTGATCGCCATATGCCCGCTCCATCACGCTTAGCGAATCGGCGAAAATTGGCATCTGCAGCTTGGTGTCGCGCGCGTAAGCGATGCATTCCTGCAAGGTGTCGCCGGCGCCCACGGCGATGAACTGCACCGGCTTGCCCTTGTAGGCTTCGACAACGGCGTTGCGCTCGGGGATTTTTCCCCGGCAGGTCGGGCAGTCCTGCTCATAGAAGAACAGAACGACTACCTTGCCGCGAAACTGGGTGAGGCTGTAGGGATAGTTGTTGGTGAATGCGCCCGGCGGAAAGTCTGGCGCCTTTTCCCCGAATCCCGCCGCGTGTGCGAGAGGGGCCAGAGAGAAGAGAACGAAAAGCGTAAGTGCGAAGGCCGAAGTGATACGTCGCATGAGTCCTCCCGATGGGTTATCGCAGGATGCTAACTGCGCCGGGAGGTTCCGCCAACTGAAACCTGCGTTATTTTTTCAATCGTTTCCGCTGGTCTCTTCGAGAATCTTCCGGAGGTAGCCGTTTTCACGACGGGTCGCTTCGAGGTCGAAGACCAGATATTTGATGCTGAGGCGCAGGTAATCGAGACTTTCCTGGAGGTTGCTCACGGTTGCACGGAGGCGCTCGTGACGCTGGCGGGTTTCATCGGCGAGCTTTTCGAGCTTGGCGCGCTCTGTCGGCGGCAGCGTACTGATCTCGCCCATCAACTCCGCCAACTTGGTTTGAAATTCCTGCTCGTTCATCGTAACTGCTCCTATGAGAAACCCTCAATATCTTTTGAGGCCCAAGCAATATGTGTTCCAATAATTTATTCCGTTCCATTTCCCATCGATTCGTATGCTGTGCTCGGTAAAACTCGCCGTTCAGGCCCTGATCGCGGTCATCTGGGTTGGACCAGTCATGCGGGATGTTGTCCAGCGTCAACATTTCAAACGAATCCAGTGGCCGCGACGCATCGTGAGGAGCCGGATGATGAATCCGCGAAACAGGCGTTAGATGTCGTCTATCTGACAACGACGGCGGCGTAACCGACGGCATTGTCCGGACTCTGGGGGTGAACCTGGGCGAGCGTTTCATAGCTGTTGGCGTGGCGGAGAACTGTGGCCTCTGAGGCCCCTGCTTCGCGGCAGGCGGCGAGCATGGCCGCGACTGCGCCGGCACCACACGCATTCTGGCGGCTCATGGCTTCTGGGACGATCTGCTCAATGGCGAAGCGCTTCACCAGGTCGAGAAACCGGCGATCGTTGTCCATGGCCCATTCGAGGGAGCGCTGGCCAACGCCCGCGGGTGTAAATCGATAGGCGGGGCCATAGTGGGTGAGATCGCTGCTGGCGAGGTAAACAGCCCGAAGGTTTGCCTGCGAAATCTGCCGGGCTGTGAGTCGACCAATCGCGGCAGCATCCGTTGTAGGCGCCACCTCGATCGGGAGGATGGTTGCTCCGGGCCAGGCCAGTTGAATCAGGGGAACTTCGACCTCAACGGCGTGTTCATTCAGATGGAGCCGGGGATCGACGACAAACAGGCTGGAGGCCTCGACCAGCCTGGCCTGCACATCCTCGGGAAGTTGAGATTCGCCGAAGGGAGCCCACCACCGTGCATTTGAATCCAGCGCTGCTCGATCGAATGCAATAGGGGTATGGATCGCGCCGAACACCACGACCACATCGGCCTGTGATTTCGCCGCGATGGTGCTGATCGTCTGCCCAGCTATCGCGCCACTGCAGACCCATCCGGCATGGGGAACGATGCCGCCAACCCAGCGTTCCAAGGCGGATTCAGCGCCCCGCCCCAGCAGATAGGACTGTGCCTCGGTCCGGCAATTATCGGCGTCGGCGGGGTAAAAGCGTCCAGCGACGGCTGGAGCCCGGACGGAGATGTTGTTTGGCCCCGACATGCAATCCACTATAATCGGTGGAGTGGATTCGCGGGAATGTATGAGATGCCAACGACAGTGACGATCCCAGCGTAGACCAATAGAGAAAAACACTGTTGAGGCGCGAGGTACCCATGGGCGAAAAGAAGAAAGATGACCTGGCAGATTTATTGGCGTCGCTTGCCGCCGGGGACCATCACGAAGAAGAACACCACGACGACGAGCATCACTATGAGGAGCAGGGGTATCAAGAGCCAGCGCCGGTGCCGCCTCCGATAGCCCCAGCGCGCGTGAAAGCGCCGCCGACGCCGGCCGCGCCGGTAGCCCGGGCGGGTGCGCCTCGGCCAGTCGGCGCAGCTCCTCGCGCTGCTGCTCCTGTCGCGCCGGTAAAGGTTGCGCGTCCCGAAGCGCCTGCGCAGGCGGCAGCGCCCACGCAACCACAAGTTAAACGGCCCGTAGCGCCACAAGGTGTCGCACGACCGGCCGCGCCCGCCGGTAGCTCGCGACCGGCCAACCCCGCGCCGCCTGCCGCAGTTCGCGCGGCGACGCCTGCGGGCGCTGATGCGCCGCTCGCGGGCCGTCCACGTCCCGCAGCTCCTGCCGCCGCCTCTTCTCGACCAGCCACACCAGGCGGCGCTGCAAGGCCAGCCGCGCCCGCGCAACCAGCACGTCCAACTGCGCCTGCATCTTTCGTGGAGGAAGCGGGGCACGGTGACGAATCGCCGGCGGCTGAAGAACATCACACAGAAGTGAGTGACGAGTCGTTCGAACTCAACGAAGACGAGGACATGGGGATCGAAGCACCTTCGCAGGAGGTGCTGCTACATGCCAACCCGATGACTGTTCCTCCGCCGCGCCGGAAGTTCGTCAGGCCCAGTGAGACGAAGGAGACGATGCTGCCGATTTTTATTGTCGTTGGCATCACTTTCCCCTTGCTGACCGCG
Source organism: Tepidisphaerales bacterium (assembly GCA_038222915.1). GTDB lineage: Bacteria > Planctomycetota > Phycisphaerae > Tepidisphaerales > Tepidisphaeraceae > JBBRHH01. The sequence continues at coordinate 2,314 of JBBRHH010000451.1, read as the reverse complement.
TTTGGCTTTATTGCGGACGTGGATTCGACGTTCGTGATTCTTCGAGGTCCGATAGGGCTGATGCTTGCCGGCTTTGGGTTGCTGATGCTTGGCGCAGCCGTATTTACGTTCCTGCAATTGAAGAATGAAGCTGCGTTGAAGGCGCAACAACAATCTTAAATGGATCCGCCGGGTCGCGCATGGATAGCCCGCGTTGACACTGACTGCCATGCCTCACTAGTATCCACCGCAACAAACCTGATAGGAGTTCCATGGCAAGCGAGAATGTTCAAGAATTTACGGACGCAAACTTTGAAGAAGAAGTAATAAATTCCAGCGAGCCTGTGCTCGTGGACTTTTGGGCCGAATGGTGCATGCCCTGCCGTATGCTGACGCCGACGATTGAAAAGATCGCCAAGGAGTACGCTGGCAAGGTGAAGGTCGGCAAGCTCGATACCGATGCCAACCGCGAAGTGTCGCTGAAGTATCGGATTGACGCGATTCCGACTGTGCTGCTGTTCAAGGGTGGCCAGATCGCACAGAAATTCGTTGGCCTGCGCCAGGAGAAGGACTTCAAGGAAGCTCTCGATGCGGCGGTGACCGTCGGTTGATGCCACTGGCTTAGTTGATGACACAATGTTAGACGCGCTGGCGATTTGCCAGCGTGTTTTTTTTCGCTTTGTTATTAGGCGTCAATTATGGCGCTGGCAAGTGGCGGATCGCATGATTCGAGGGGAGCGGTGGGGCTGCGGCGAACGATGACGATGGTTTGGTCGTCAGTCGGTTCGGGCTGTGGCTGCCACGCCTGTGCGGCATCGCGCAGACAGGCAAGCATCTGGGCCGGCGGCTTATCACGTGTGGCGTCGAGCGCCATCATCACCCGGCCAATGCCGAACTGCTCACCGCTTGCGTCGTGCTCTTCAAAGATGCCATCACTGATGGCGATCAGAGCGCCGCCGGGTTGCAGTTGGACTGGATCGGGTCCGGGCTCGTCGGCCCATTCTTCCAATACGCCCAGCGGCAATGCGGGGACCTGCAGTGTTTCCAGTTCGCGACGGCTGGTGTTGCGGGCGAAGACCGGTCCATGACCGGCGCTGGACCAGTGCAGAGTTCCGTCGCAGGCCATGAAGCCAAGGAAAGCTGTGACGAAACGCTCGGGATCGAGATCTGCGCACAGGCGGTCGTTGACGAGCGAGAGCAGTTTGTGCGGGCGGGTTTCGATTTCAGAGAGCGCTCGGATCAGCGTTCGCGCCTGAGAGACGATCATGGCCGGTGCGAGGCCGTGACCTGATGCGTCGGCGAGGAAAATGCCCAGGCGGCCGTCGCGCAGCTTCCAGAGATCGAAGCAGTCGCCTCCAGTTGTCGACGCGGGTTTGGACCAGCCGGCCGCCTCCAAGCCATCCATCTCCGGGGCCGAGGTCGGGATGAGCCGCTCCTGCACGCGCTTCGCCAATTCCATCTCTCTACGAATGACAGAATTCGACATGGCCTCGACCACTAGTCGATGGCGCTGCACGGCCACGCCGCCCTGATCGGCCAGGAGTTGCATCAGGGCCTTGTCGTTCTCGGTGAACGTGCCGGTATTTTTATTGACGGCCTGAATCACACCGACCGGCATGTGGTTCAAGTCGATCATGGGGGCGGTGAGCAGATTGCGGGTGACGTAACCGGTGCGACGATCGACTTCGGGATTGAAACGCGAATCCTCGTAGGGCTTGGCCACGTGGAGCAGCTGATTGGTCTTGAAGACGTGGCCTGCGATGCCGGCATTGCAGGGGATGCGGATTTCCTTGGCCTGCAGGGCTACTTTGGTCCAGAGTTGATCGCTGGCCGGGTCGTGGAGGAAAATGCTGGCCCGGTCACAGTCGAGGAGGGACGTTACTGCCTCCGCGATTCGTACGAGCAACACATCGAGATCGAGCGTGCCGGCCAAAGTGCGCGACACATCCAGCAGCGGCCGCATTTGGTCGGCGGAAATCGGGATGGGATGTGCCATGCCAACCTCCCACGGACATTGCAATAATAAGGTTACCCGGCGACCGAGCCCTATTAGTCTAACCAATGGCTGTGAAAAGTGAAGCGGGCGATCAAAAGTTGCTGTCCTATCGCAATAGAAATGTCCTCGCTTTCATCGCAATAGAACTGTCCTCTGTTTCTGCTCATGTTGCAATGCCCGCGCAGGCGCAGCCGGAGCGGGCATTGCAACATGAGCCGGTTTCGCCCACGGATGGTCCGCAGGCGGTTTCCATACCTTGTTGTTTACGATCGGCCGCTTTGCCGCCGTCCGGGCCTTCGTGGGCCGTTTGACGACTTCCACCCAGTTCAACACCCGTTT
>JBBRHH010000450.1:0-5234 GCA_038222915.1 Tepidisphaerales bacterium | reverse complement strand
GTCGTTTGAGGGTCGTTTCAGGGCCGGTTCTATGTCGCTTTGGGGTCGGTTTTTTTGCCTCTCCCGTCGCTCCCTCCAACCACAACCACCGGCCGCAACTCAACTTGAATTCCCCACTCACCGTTTCGAGCAGCCCAAACACAATTTTGCGCACACTTCACACCCCCGATAGCTCCGCCGCCGCACCCGTTCCGTCTCTTCTCCGCGCCTCTGCGCCTTTGCGCGAGAATCACTTGCGCGAGAATCACTCTTCCTCCCCTCCCCCCTCCAATCTCTCACTCTGTCAAACCAACCCAGACTCGGTCATTCTCCCCGCGTTGGCCATCAGGCTTTGGTCGTTCCCGTCCCGAAATCCTTCCCTCCTCCAACCCCTGCAAAGCGCGGTCGGTTCATGGTCGGTTAGTAGTCGTTTGCTGGTCGGTCACAGGTCGGTTACTGGTCGATTGGTGGTCGGTCACAGGTCGGTTAGTGGTCGGTTAGTGGTCGGTTTGAAACGACCATCCGCTACGGCGGTCTTATCCCAATCATCGCCCAAACAAGCACTTGCGAAAAACCGCCGTCTGCAAATCGACACGCAACCCAATTGCGCGCATTCTTTCGCCCCGCATCATCCAGCACTCACCCCGTCGCTTTGGGGCGATTCGAGGGTCAAAGCGGGGAGATTTACTGTCGGTTCAGGGCGATTCGGGGGAGGTTGGAGGCCCCCTTCGATGCCGCTTTGGGGTCGCTTATTTTCCGCCCATTTCGGCCTAAACCCCTGTCATTCCTCACACCACCAAAGGCAGAGAGGGGAAAACACATTTTGCAGCGCGCGAAACTCAAAAACCACCACCACTCCAGGCAACTCAAAACACCTCGCACGTCTCCGCGCATCCTCCTCCGCGCCTCAGCGCCTCCGCGGTGAATCCCGCATCTACACAACACCGTCACCCGCCGGCATCACACCTTTCCACCAACGACCTTTTGCGCGCAGAAAACGTAGTATTCTTAACGCATTTCGCGATAATACACCGTCTCAATACATCCCGGTTTCGTCAGTGGGTTTTTCAACCGGATTTGCATGTTGAACTTAACGGCTCGTTTAAACAAATGAGCCGCACAAATGGAGTTGTTTTCATGGCTGAAGAGATCAATGACATCCCGATCAATCCGACACCGACCGACGCAACGCCGACCAGTGCGACGCCGACCGACACGACCCCAACCGATACCGTGCCCGAGCGGTCCGACTATGACGAAAGCACCATTCAAGTCCTCGACGACGTAGAGCACGTCCGCAAACGCCCCGGCATGTACATCGGCGACACCACCCCCCGGGGCCTCCACCACCTGGTCTACGAAATCGTCGACAACTCCATCGACGAAGCCATGGCCGGCCACGCCCAGACCATCCTCATCGGCATCGACGCCGATGGCAGCGTAAGCGTCGAAGACGATGGCCGCGGCATCCCCGTCGGAATCCACCCCACCGCCGGAGTCCCCACCGTTGAAGTCGTCCTCGCCACCCTCGGCGCAGGCGGCAAATTCGAACACAATGAAAATTCCGCCTACCGCACCAGCGGCGGGCTCCATGGCGTCGGTGCCTCCGTCGTCAACTTCCTCTCCGAATGGCTCGAAGTCGAAGTCTCCCGCGAAGGCAAGGTCCACCACATGGAATTCCAGCGCGGCCGAAAGTCCACCGACCTGAAACTCATCGGCGAGCGAAATAAAACCGGTACCAAAGTCACCTTCAAACCCGACTCCGAAATCTTCCCCGACGTCGACTTCAAATATGACGTCCTCGCCGGCCGTATGCGCGAGCTCGCCTACCTCAACGAAGGCCTTCACATCATCATCAAGGACGAGCGCAGCGGAAAACGCGACGAATTCAAATTCACACAGGGGCTGGTCGCCTTCGTCCGCCACCTGAACGACGGCAAAATCAGCATGACCCCCAACGTCATCTACTTCAAGAAAGAAGACCCCGCAACGCGTTTCGTCTGCGAAGTCGCCATGCAGTACAACGACGGCTACGCCGAAACCGTCCTCTCCTTCGCCAACAACATCAACACGCACGAAGGCGGCACCCACCTCAGTGGCTTTAAGAGCGCCCTGACCGGCACCATCAACCGGTACGCCGAGGCCGCCGGTTTCCTGAAAGACATCCGCCCCAGTGGCGACGACGTCCGCGAAGGCCTCACCGCCATCCTCAGCGTCAAGATCCCCGAGCCCCAGTTCGAAGGCCAGACCAAAACCAAGCTGGGCAACAGCGAAGTCGAAGGCTTCGTCGGATCGGCCGTCAACGAAATGCTCGGCCGCTTCTTCGAGGAAAACCCCAAAGACGCGAAGATGATCTTCGAAAAGGGCATGCTCGCCGCCGAAGCCCGCGAGGCCGCGCGCAAGGCCCGCGACCTCACCCGCCGCAAAAACGCCCTCCAGGGTGGCAGCCTCCCCGGCAAGCTCGCCGACTGCCGTTCCAAATCCAACGAAGACACCGAGCTCTTCCTCGTCGAAGGTGACTCCGCCGGTGGCAGCGCCAAGCAAGGCCGCGACTCCAACGTCCAGGCCATCCTCGCCCTCCGCGGTAAGCTCCTCAACGTCGAAAAAGCCAACCTCGTCAAAATGCTCGGCCACGAGGAAATTCGCGCCATCATCAGCGCCCTCGGCTGCGGCATCCGCGAAGATTTCGACCTCGAAAAACGCCGCTACGGCAAGATCATCATCATGACCGACGCCGACGTCGACGGCAGCCACATCCGCACCCTCCTGCTCACCTTCTTCTTCCGCCACATGCAGGAGCTCATCCGGGCCGGCCGCATCTACGCCGCCCAGCCCCCGCTCTACGAAATCATCCGCCGCAAAAAGAGCGAGTACGTCCTCAACGAACGCACCATGCGCAACACCCTCACCGACCTCGGCCTCGACGGCGCTGTCATGATCATCCGCGATCCGGACACCAACGAAGAGCTCCGCCGCCTCGAGCGCGACGAGCTCCGAAAAGTCGTCGATCTCCTCAACAAGCTCGAAGAGCTGGTCAAGGTCGTCCAGCGCCGCGGCATCGACTTCGCCGTCCTGCTCGATAAACGCGATGTCTCCGGAAAGCTGCCCCACTATCGCATCGTCGTCGACGGCAAGGACGAATTCTTTCAAACCATCGAAGAGCGCGATGCATGGCTCCTGAATAACGAAGTCCGAATTGACACCCCTGCCGCAGCCACGGATGGGAATGGAGACGGCGCTCCCGCCACTCCCGAATCCAAATTTCGCAAGGCCCAGAAGAGCCAGGAAATGCACGAAACCAAGGAGCTCGAGCGCCTCTTCAAGGAGCTTCTCCAGCACGGCCTCTCCATCGACGACTATTTCCTCACCCAGGAGGAGTCCGTCACCGGCGACAAGCTCACCACCAAATACGCCCTGATCGCCGACGGCGAAAACAACGACGTCGCCGGCGTAGCCCAGGTCATCCCAACCCTGCACAAGCTCGGCCGCACCCACATCGAGATCAAGCGCTTCAAAGGTCTGGGCGAAATGAACAGCGAACAGCTCTGGGAAACCACCCTCGATCCCAGCAAGCGCGTCCTCATGCGTGTAACCCTCGAGCAGGCCAACAACGCCGAACAGATGTTCAGCGTCCTCATGGGCGAAGACGTCGAACGCCGCCGCCAGTTCATTGAAGAGCATGCTTTGGAGGTCAAGAATCTCGACGTGTAGTTTTTGCTGCAATCTTGTGAATTCCGTGATATCCTTCCGTGAAGGAGCGGTTGGGTGATCACCATTGTGGGATTGGCGCGGAGTTTTTCTTGAGTGTCAAAACCCTCGGAATATCGGCCTTCCTCGTAGCCGGATTGTTCGCGGCGTCGAACAGGCCGCTCTCAGCCGCGCCGCCGAGACGCGAAGTCGATGAGCCCCCACCGGCCATTCGACCCACACCTGAACAGGCCGACAAACTCATTCACACCCTCCAACAGAAGCTGCTCAGCTATGAGGTCGACCACGCGCTCCTGATCCTCAAAGCAGACCCCCCGCCCGGCGCACCGCCGGGCGCACCCAACCGCCGCGCAGGCGGCGCAGCAATGTTCGGCGACGTTGTCGACACCCTTCCCCCCGGCCTCCATTTCAAGAAGCGCGACGGCCAGACCATCGCTGTCCCCAAAGCCGATATCCTCCTCCTCGAATACCCCGGCCACTTCGAGCCCGAATACGCCGGCAACAATCCCGGCGGCTTCACCGCCATGGCCATGTGGGCCCTCGCCTGCAGCGATACCGAACCCAAAGACCCCAAGTGGAAAGCCGCGATCGAGAGCTACCTCAAATCCAGCACGCCCCCCGGAACCTACTCCCTCTCCTTCCGCCTCAACACCTTCTCCTACCTGTCACGCTGGTCCAAAGGGCCCGCCCAGAAGGACTATCTCAAAGCCCTCAACGTCGATGTCCCCTACATGAAAAAAGGCATGGACCGGGAGGGGATGTACAACTACACCTGCTACCCCATGCCCGGACAAAATCCCGGCGCCAAACCCGACACCGCATCCAACGGCCTCTGGGGTTTCGACAACTCCAACACCCAGTTCGGAGTCTTTGGCATCTGGGCCGCCGAAGATGCGACGCCCCTCGAAACCGAATCCTACTGGATCACTGTCGACAAACACTGGCGCGACGCCCAGGACGGCGACGGCGGCTGGGGCTACGGGCGCGGCCGCGGCGGCGCAACCCCCAACATGACCGATGCCGGCATGAACAGCCTCTATCTCGTCGTCGACAAATATTGGAGCCGGCAGATCGGAAAAGGCTACGAGCGCTTCAAGGGCTTCACCTACAAGGAAAACGCCGCCGCGGGCATGGACCTCACCTTCGCCGCCATCAACCGCGGCTGGGCCTGGCTCGATAAACATGCCAAAAACCCCGGCATGAACATGGGAATGTATCACGAGTACGGCCTGCAGCGCCTTGGCCTCGCCAGCGGACGAAAATACATCGGCGGCGAAGACTGGGTCGACAAGGTCATGCGCTCGGCGTATCGACAAGGCAACGTCGACGATCTGCCCGGCAAGGGCTCCCTCGACGACTGCGCCTGGCGCATCATGTGCATGGCCTTCGGCCGTGCCCCCGTCCTCTTCAACAAGCTCGCCCACGGCGACGAACGTGACTGGAACTACTACTTTCGCGATGTAGCCTTCCTCACCGACTGGATTGGCCACGAAACCGAAAAACGCTTCAACTGGCAGATCGTCAGCCTCAAAGACTCGCTCGTCGAC
>JBBRHH010000449.1:0-5242 GCA_038222915.1 Tepidisphaerales bacterium | reverse complement strand
GGCGATAGCATTTTGCAGCGGCGCTTTTGCCGCGGACGATGCGAAGCCGGCATGGGTGGAGGCGATGAAGAAGGTTCACGCGGGGTTTGAGGGGACAAGCGGATATGTCGCGCAGTTTGGCGATTCCATTACTTTCAGCATGGCGTTCTGGAAGCCGATGAGTTGGAGCGATCCGGATGCGTACATCAAGGACGATGGGTTGCCGAAGAAGCCGGAGAAGCGGTGGCGCGATGTGATCAAGGGAGCGGGCGATGAGGGGAAGGGGGCGGCGGCGGGGAATTATTCGGGATGGCGAATTGGGAATGTGCTGGAGGTTGCGCCGAAGGTTTTGGCGGCGAAGAAGCCGGAGATGGCGCTCATCATGATCGGGACGAACGATATCAGTGATGGGAAAGTTCCGGCCGACTATGCGCCCGAGCTGGAGAAGCTGATTGGGATGTGTCTTGAGGCGAAGTGCATTCCGATCCTGAATACGATTCCGCCCAAGCGCGGCAAGATGGAAGGGGTGGAGGCGGCGAACAAGATCATCCGGGAACTGGCGGCGAAGCATCTGGTGCCGCTGGTGGATTTTTATGCGGAGGTGATGTCGCATGCTCCGGATGGGAAGTGGGATGGGACGCTGATCAGTGAGGATGGGGTGCATCCGACGGGCGGGGCGTCGCAGGATTTCAGTGAGGAGAATTTGAAGAAGAGTGGATATGCGCTGAGGAACTGGGTGGATTTTTTGATGGTGCGGGAGGTTTATTTTAAGGTGGTGGCGGGTGGGAAATCGTAATGTGATTGTCGTGGGACGTAGATCCTTCAGTCGCTGTCGCTCCATCAGGATGGGGTGGGTGCAGAAGTTGCACTTGTCGCGATGGGGGGTTGCTAGACTTGGATGATGCGAAAAACATTGATTGGATTTTGCGCCGTGACGGCGATGGCGGTTTGTCCTGCTGGGGTGCGGCTGTTTGGGGCGGATGCTGTTGCGCCGGTGCCTGCGGTTGCGCCGGTTGGGGCTGCGGATGCGGCTAGGCAGGCCAATGCGGTTATTGATAAGGGGCTTTTGTTTTTGAAGGGGCAGCAAAATGCGGATGGGACCTGGCATGAGCCCAAGCAACCGCTGGGGGTTAGTGCGATTGTGCTGCGCGGGTTTGCGCTGGATGAGAAGTATGGGGTGAAGGCCGATTTTGTGGCGAAGGGGTTTGCGAAGCTGTTGAGCTATCAGAAGGCCGACAATGGGGGGATTTATCAGGAGATGCTTGGGAATTACAACACGGCAATCGCCGTGAGCGCGCTGGCGGCGACGGACGATCCGGCGTTTAAGGCGGCCACGGACAAGGCGGTGGCTTATCTGAAGAGCCTGCAGTGGAACGATACGATTGCCGGCGCGAACGGGAAGACGATTGAGGTGAAGAATCCCGCGTTTGGCGGGGTGGGATATTCGGCGGGGAGCCGGCCGGACGGAAGCAACACGGCGATGATGCTGGAGGCGCTGCACGATGCGGGGGTGAGTAAGGATGACCCGGCGTATAAGAATGCAGTTAAATTTCTTTCGCGAATGCAGAACCTGTCGGAGTCGAACGATCAGCCGTGGGCTGGGAAAGACGGTGGATCGATCTATACGCCGATCGGGTCGGATGACGCGCATCCGGGGAATTCGCAGGCCGGGGAATATACGGGCGCGGATGGCAAGCGGCTGCTGCGGAGCTATGGGCTGATGACGTATGCGGGGCTGAAGAGCATGATTTATTCCGGGCTGACGAAGGATGATCCGCGGGTGAAGGCGGCGTGGGGCTGGATCTGCAACAACTACAGCGTGGATGAGAATCCGGGGATGAAGCTGAACGATCCGAAGGACGCGAAGTCGGGGATGAACTATTACTATCACACGATGTCGCAGGCGCTGCATGCGTACGGCGAGCCGGTGATCACAGATGGGAACGGGAACAAGCACGACTGGCGGCTGGACATGATCAACAAGCTCGCGTCGGTGCAGAGGGCGGACGGGAGCTTTATTGGGGATCGGAAGTGGATGGAGGATAGTCCGGTGCTGTCGACGGGGTATGTGGTGCTTTGCCTGGAGGAGATTTTGGTTGATTTGAAGGAACGGCCGGCGAAGTGATTGATTTGTAGTCGTGGATGCCGAGGCAGATGAGGTTTGTGTGGCGGCCAGAGGTCAGGCCCGATGTCATGGGTCGAGGGCTACTAATTGTTGGTGACTTTTTCGCCGCCGCGGATGTGCATGATGTGATTGGACATTTTGTAGTCGCCGTCGGGCATGGGCGTGGTTTTGCCGTTGGCGTCGCGGAGGAAGACCTTGGTTCCCTGAGTGACCATCTTGCTTCCCTCAGAAATGGTTTTGTATCGTCGTTCGGCCGGGACTTCGTGAGTGAGGGGGCCGAAGGTTTTTATTTGCGTGGCGTCAGGGCCAATGGTCCAGAGCTTGACAGTGCCGTCGGTGAAGGCAGCGCCGAGAAGCTTGCCATCGGGGCTTAGGGTGGGGCGGCCGGGAGATTGCATGGCGGCGGGGATGGGGAATGTATCGGCTTTGCCGGTTGACGTGTCCCAACGGCGGATGATGTCCCAGATTTTTGCAGACGATGTATCCGCTGCCTTGTCGCAGCAGACGCCAGTGAGGGTCTGGCTGTCGGAACTGAAGACCAAGTGTCGATCCACGTTGTCGGACGCGTGGAGTTCGAGCAACCGCTTGCCCGAGGCGGTGCTCCAGAGCCTGAACGCGTGACCTTTCTGGCGCGAAGGAGGAACCGCGTCGAGATAAACCTGACCGACGATGGTCTTGCCATCGGGGCTGAAGGAGAGGCCCGTAATGTCGTGGGCTTCGCTGGCGGCTGTGCTGAGGGTATCACGTGCTTTCCCCGAGGCCGGGTCGACCAGTTGGACGGCGTGATCACCGATGACGGCAAGGATTGCGCCATCGGGGCTGAACTGTAATTTCGCTTTTGATTCAGCGGTAAGCGTGTTGAGAAGCCTGCGTGACGCGACTTCCCAGAGCAAGACTTTGCCGACATTTGATTTCTTCGCATTGGTTGCAATGGCGAGGAGCCTGCTATCCGGGCTGAAACGGAATTCGCCGGCGGAGTCGACGCCCTCAAGCGGAGTTGCCTTCGAGCCCTTGCTGTCGTCGAACGGTTCGTTCAACGACTTGAGCTTGGTGATCAAGGGGCCGGAAACTTCTTCTTCGCCTTTTGCGACCGTCCGGGACTGGTAGAGGAGCTCTGTTCGACCGTCGGGGCTGAAGCCTTCGATGGATGAAGCGGGGCCGGGCTCGGAGGGACGGGTGATCTTGCCCGTGCCGACGTCGTAGAAACTCCAGTTGGTCGAATCGCCGAGGATGAGCGTTTTGCTGTCCTGGCTGAATTTGATTGAGCCGGTTGGCTGCGGGGCATGGGGGCGGTTGAGGTGCTTTGCCGTGGCAATGTCCCAGAGAACGATGTCGCCCGACGTAGCGTTGATGTTTCCAATGAACGATTCGGAGGCGGCGAGCGTTTTGCCGTCGGGGCTGAAGAACACCGAGCGTAGTGGGACCGGTTCGGTCGGCGCGGGTTTGTTGTCGGGGGGAGGGTCCTTGGCGCACAGGATGGCACACAACGCGAGGGTGAGTGTGATGGCCGCGGAGTGAATACGAGTTCGCATCGGAAGACTCCAACCGTTTGGGGCAAGACCGCGAAAGGTGTTGCGTGGAAGTGTTGGGCAATTGTGGCCCCCCACATTTGTCAGTGTCAAGCGAGTGGCTTCAGCGGCTTGGATGCCGAGGCGGGGCTGGGATTGCGTTTCGCTTTAATAAGATGGCTTATTTGCGGCTGTTCTCTGCACACCGCTATACTTTTGGCTCGTTTGGAGCGTTCATGGGTTTCGAGACGCGGGTTCAGGAATTGATTTCGCTTTGGGAAGCCGGCGGGCGTCGGACGTCGGCTGAGGAACTTTGCGCCAACGAACCGGGGTTGCTGCCGGCGGTGCGCGATCACATCCTCAGGGTTCGCGGCGCCGAGGAGACTCGCGATGCGGGTGATGTCATTGCTGAAACGAAATCGACGCCTGTTTCGGGGCCGGTATCACTTCTGGTTGGGAGGGAAGTGGAGGGGTATCAACTCTTGCGGGAGATTGGCCGGGGAGGGCAGGCGGTTGTATTTGAGGCCGTTCAGAAATCGACGACGCGGCGGGTGGCGATCAAGTTTTTGACGGCCGGGCATTTTGCCGATCCGGGGCAAATTGTGCGGCTGGAGCGGGAAGCGCGGGTGCTGGCGGCGCTGAGTCATCCGTATGTGGTGCAGGTGCTGGATTTTGGGACGACGCCAGATGGACTGGCGTTTCTGGTGACGAGCTATATCGCGGGGCGCAGCCTTGATGTGTGGCTGCAGGCGCAGAAGCACCGGACGGGGGCGGCCGGCGACACTGATCCGGGGACGCTGCACGAAGGCAGCAATCTCCTGCGCCTGTTCCTGAAGTTGTGCGATGCGGTGAACGCGGCGCACCTGCGCGGGATCGTGCACCGGGACCTGAAACCCTCCAACATCATCATTGATGAAAAGGGTGAGCCGCACGTCTTGGATTTTGGGCTGGCGCGCACCGCTCTGGCGGAAGTGGATGACAAAGGCAGTGCGTTGCCCGTGACGGTCACGGGTCAGTTTGTGGGTTCACTGCCTTGGGCGAGCCCCGAGCAGGTGGAGGGAGTCAGTTCGGAAATTGACATGCGCACGGACGTCTATTCGTTGGGCGTCATTCTCTATCAGTTTCTGAGCGGCGGGCAGTTTCCGTATGTGGTGGCGGGGCCGATGCGGACGGTAATGCAGAACATTTTGACGGTGGAGGCGCCGCCGCCGAGTGAGGTGACGGTTTCAAAGGGGGAGCAGCGGGGCCGGAGCGTGGATCGGTCGCGAACGAAGATTGCCCGGCAACTCGACGCGGTCGCCCTGAAGGCACTGGCGAAACGGCGTGAGGAGCGCTATTCATCGGCGGGGGAATTGGCGCGCGACGTGACCAACTGCCTGTCGGGCGTGAGTTCCATTGCGAGCAGCGCGCGGCGTGCCCGGCGGTTGGCGATCGCGGCGGGCACGGTTGTGGCGATCGTGCTTTTTTCGCTGGGCGCGGCGATCGGAGGGTTCTGGCAATCGAGGCACGTTCACTTCGTTGGGCCGGATGGCGCGCTCCTGGCCAGTGGGAGCAGTCAGGCGCATCGGCCGAAGCGCGATCCGTTGTTTGAGCAGATGGAGGAGATTCGACGGCTGGTTGCGGCCAATCC
>JBBRHH010000448.1:0-5296 GCA_038222915.1 Tepidisphaerales bacterium | reverse complement strand
TAAGTGCCAACGCCGCACTCGCGACGATCTACGGCTACGCGTCCCCCGAGGAACTGACCACCAGCGTGACCAACATCGAGCGCCAGTTGTACACCGATCCAAAGCGCCGCACGGAGTTCATGCGGCTGATGAGCGAGCGCGGCAACGTCACCAACTTCGAGTCCGAGATCTATCGCAAGGATGGCACGATCTGCTGGATCAGCGAGAACGCCCGCGTGGTACGCGACGCCGAAGGGAAGCTTCTCTGCTACGAAGGGACCATCGAAGACATCACCCAGCGCAAGCGCGCCGAAGCCGAAGAGCTTCGCGCCAAGCGCGATGCCGAAGCGGCCCACGCCGCGGCAGAACTGGCACGCGAGGCGGCCGAAGCCGCTAACGCCGCCAAGAGCGATTTCCTCGCCAACCTGAGCCACGAAATCCGCACGCCGCTCAACGGCGTAATCGGAATCGTCGACTTACTCTCAAACACGCCTCTCAGCCCGCAGCAGTCGCGCTACGCGCATGTGATTGCTTCGTCCTCCGACGCTCTGCTCTCGCTGGTCAACCAGATCCTCGACTTCTCGAAGATCGAGGCCGGCAAGCTGGAACTCGACCGCGCCGACTTCGATCTCCACTTTATCGTCGAAGAAGTCATGGGCGTCCTGGCCCAGCGTGCCGCCGAAAAGAAACTCGAACTCGTCTGCAACATCGACCCGGCCGTGCCCGCCTTCGTCCACGGTGACGGCGACCGCCTGCGCCAGGTGTTGATGAACCTGGTCAACAACGCCATCAAATTCACCGCGGCCGGCGAAGTCGTGGTGCGCGTCTGCGTCGACAATTCAAGCGCCATCGATCGATCCGCGAACGAAGTCACCGTTCGCATGTCCGTATCCGACACCGGCATCGGCGTCGCGCCCGAGCGGCTCGACCGGCTCTTCAAGAGCTTTTCGCAGGTCGATGCGTCGGTCACACGGAAATTTGGCGGCACCGGTCTGGGCCTGGCCATCTGTAAGCAACTCGTCGAATTGATGGGCGGCACTATCAACGTCGACAGCGTCCCCGGCAAGGGATCAACCTTCTGGTTCACCGTCACCCTCAAGCTCCAGGACCGGCCGCAGGAACGCTCGTTCAACCTATTCGGCCATCGCGTGCTCACGGTTGACGACAACGCAACCCAGAACCAGATCCTGATGGAGCAACTGAGCGCCTGGGGCATCGAAGCGACCTCCGCCACCTCCGGTGCGGCCGCCATCGAACTTCTTTCCACCGAGTCCGCGCGAAGCCGCCCATTTGACGCCGCAATCGTCGACATGACCATGCCCGGCATGAGCGGAATGGAGTTCGCCAGCGCCCTCCGCGACCGCGACAAACTGCGCGACCTCCCGCTCATTTTGATGAGCGACGTTGAAAATCCCGTTGAATCGTCCGAGGCGGCCGCGCGGGGTTTTGTGAGTACGCTCGGCAAACCTATTCGGCAATCACAATTGTTTGACGCAATGATGACCGCGCTGGTCAGGCCCGACCTCCCTGAAACCGCTCTAACGGCAATCGCCCCTGCCACCGCACCTGCCAAGCCGATGAAGGCCGCGCGGATCCTCCTGGCCGAGGACATGGAGGTCAACCAGTTCGTCGCGAGCGAAATCCTGGCCCGCGAAGGCTACGCCTGCGACATCGCCAACAACGGCCGCGAAGCTTTCGAGGCCGTCTCCAAAGGAAAGTACGACCTCGTGCTGATGGACTGCCAAATGCCGGAGATGAGCGGCTTCGAAGCCGCCAAGGCCATTCGCGCGATGGAGCAGGAGCAAGGCGGCACGCGCCATCTCCCCATCGTTGCCCTCACCGCCAACGCGGTAAAGGGCGACCACGAGCGATGCCTCGAGGCCGGCATGGACGACTATCTGACCAAGCCGCTCAATCCCGCCAAGTTAATCCGCACCATCGAAAGCTACATTCGACCGCACGCTGTCGCCCTCCCCGAAAACGCAATGCCACAGGAGCCGGCGATCGACTACGAGAGCTTGCTGACCCGCTGCATGCAGGACGCCGCGCTGCTTCGGGTCGTCGTGCAGAAATTCGAGTCCAAAAGCGCCATCATGTGGGAGCAACTCCTCGCCATGTTCAATGCTGGCGACGTTGCCAGCACAACCCGCCAGGCGCACGCCCTGCGAGGCACCGCTCTAACCCTCTCGGCCAACCGGCTCGCAAAATTGTCGGCTGAACTCGAGGCAGTGGACGACGCCGCCGCCCTCGCCGGCGCTGAAGCAACCGTAAGACAGATCGGCGCTGAATTGGAACGCTGCCGGGCCCAACTCAGAACATTGCCGCAACTTTCCTAGAAAAATTCCCACCCAGCCCGCACCTCCGCTACGGCTGCCCGGTTGCTGAACAACCATTTCTACGCATCCGTACCTATTGCAGCCGAATGACTACATGTTAACGTTTGCACTTCTTCGATGGTCGATGGTCGATGTGAAAGAAGCGAGTTCTGATGCCGACAATCATGGTTGTTGATGACACAGCCTCGGCCCGCGAAATGTTGGCCCGGTTGCTCCGACGCGAGGGGTACCAGACGGTAACCGCCAACAACGGCAAGGAAGCGCTGGATTCGCTCTCCCAAACCCACCCCGATCTCATCCTGCTCGACGTGGCAATGCCCGAACTCGACGGCCTTTCGTTCCTGGAAATCCTTCACGATAATCCCGAATGGAGATCATTACCCGTCATCATGATGACGGCCGTCTCCGACACGCACTGCATCCGCCGCGCCGAACAATTGGGCGCCAAGGAATATCTGGTGAAAGCCACGTTCTCCATTGTCGAAATGCTCGACCACGTGCGCAAGTACACCCAGACCGAGCCCGAAAGCATCACCGCCCCGAACTGATTCGGGCACTGCCTTTGCTCAAGAGCATTCTGATCCGATTGAGAGTGAATCCATGCCTACCAACGCGGCACGCCTCTCCAAAGACGTGAAACAATGCCGCGATGGCGAACATGGCGACCTCTATCGAATCCATGCCGACTTGATCGTTGGCGATTCCAGGCAATGGTGCAGACGGCGCGAATTGGTAAGATTCACGTCCGATAAATTAAAATGACATCTGGGGCTTTGGGACGGGCAAGCGGTGGGCTGCCGCGGTTAGATCCCCCGATCTAGATCCCATAGCTACGTGGACTTAAAAACAGGTTGTCGTACCCCGGGACAATGAGATCCGCAATCTCATAGATCTCGGCCAGTGACGCGCGGGCCGTTTCCAGGTCGTAGGAATCGGGCAGGATCTGGCCTGCCAGAAAGTGATCCTGGGTTGCAACGGCAGCCCCAGTGACCAGAACAGTCTGGGTCGTAAGTGTCAGCAGCAGGCCGCAAGTACCGGGCGAGTAGCCAGGCAATGGAAACAGGTCGACGTTTTCCGCGATCTGATCATCCGCGGGCTTGAGGGAATTCACGAGTTCCAACTCCATTTGGAGGTGTTTGCGGTCGATATCCTCCTCGGGCGCTTCTTCGATCAGACGCTCGAGTTGCTGCCGAACGAATTGCTGTTCGATCTCATGGATGAGCACCGTGGCATTGTCAAACGTTGCCAGACCCGCACGGTGTGATGGGCTGAAATTGGTCAGGAAGACCATGTCAATCTGCTCCGGTCGCAGGCCAGTCCGTTCAAAAAGACGGGCACCAATGGCAGGCGCCGGAAGCCCGGGATTGACGAGTATGTTCCGCGACCCTGCACGGATGAGGGTTGTGGTGGTATGGGCAGTTCGTACGGATTGTTGCTCGTTCCATAATCGGTTTCGGTCCAACGTGCCGATACTGATGACGTCGAATCGGATGGTGCTCATGGGAGTTAATGGTAGGGGAGTTTCAACGGCATGTCGCCGCTGCACTCCTTCGCCAGCCTTTCGAATGGGATGTCCATGATCAGTGCAGGCCGCTTAGTGCGCGTTTTGACTGTTCTCGCCGGCCTTGTCGCCGCCGGCTGCACCACCTCTGCCTCCAAGCTGGGGCAGTGGAGCGGTCCAGCCGCCGCCGCCGGCAGCGATGTCGAGGCTTGGAGCTACGAAAGCCAGCCGGCCAAACTGCTCGCCTCCCCCCACTATCACATTCACACAACCATCGAAGACGACGACACCCTCCTGATGCTGCCGCAGCTCATGGAAGGCGCCCTCTCCCGCTATCACGAGCTGACCCCGGACCTCAACCTGACCGAGCATCCGATGGATTGCTACATCTTCCGCACCCGCTCGGAATGGGATGCGTTCACCAAGAAATCCACCGGCCAGGATTCGGTCGTCTACCTGCAGATCCGCTCCGGCGGCTACACCGTGTACGACCGTTACGTCTCCTACTACATCGGGCGCAGCGCCACCTTCTCAGTCGCCGCCCACGAAGGCTGGCACCAATACTGCGGCCGCCACTTCAAAGGCCGCCTTCCCCCATTCCTCGAAGAAGGCATCGCCTGCATGTTCGAATCGGTCTCGTGGCAGCACAAGCTTCCGCGCTGGAACCTCTCCGCAAATCACTACCGCGCCAACAGCCTTCGCAAGGCCATGGATTCCGACGCACTCTGGCCGCTGGAAAAGCTGATCGCCATGCACGCCGGCGACATCGTCGGCGAAAAGATGGAACGCATTGACGCCTTCTATGCCCAAAGCTGGGCCTTCGCCCGCTTCCTCTGGGAGGCCGAGGACGGCAAATATCGGCCTGCCATGCAGAAATGGCTCACCGAAACCGCCAGCGGCACGGTGCATGACGTGACGCATTCCCACAACCGCGCCGGCATGCCCTGGAACCGCAGCGCCGTCAAGCCCATGATCGAATGGTACACCGGCGAAGACCTCGCGGCCGTCTCGAAGGAATTCAACGAGTACATGCACAAAATCGCCTACGAAGAAATCGGTGTGCAACGCCAGATGGCCTACAGCGAGTAATTCTCACTCGATTGCAATTACGAAAGTTTCAGGGCAAGGCTTCGGCCTTGCCCTTCTTCATAAGCCATCTACGATATTTCGCATCGTGATCCCGTCCCCCCTTTCAGGAAAAGTCGCCGTTGTCACCGGAGCCGCATCGGGCATCGGGCTCGCGATAGTCACCAAATTTCTAGAGGCCGGCGCACACGGAGTGATCGCCGTCGATCGCACGGGAAACTGGCCTGAGCTGCTCACTCAGCAAAAGGCTAAAGAGCCCAATCGACTCCACTTCGTCAACGGCGACGTCGCCCTGGAATCAACCGCCGTTGCATTCACCAGCATCGCAATGGAACAATTCGGCCGCATCGACATCCTAATCAACAACGCGGCCGTCAGCGTCGTCAAAGCCCTC
>JBBRHH010000447.1:0-5302 GCA_038222915.1 Tepidisphaerales bacterium | reverse complement strand
TCTTCGGCGCTCCTCTTCGTTGAGGGACGATGTTGGAATCAGGCGATGGTCAGCTTGTAGTTGCTGCCGGAATCGGGGCTGCCCTGGGTGACCTGAATGTAGTAGGTGCCGGCGGCGAGGGTTTTCTTGATGGATTCGGCGGTGGCATCGCTGTTTTCCGAGGAGCCGATGTTTTTGCCGTGGATGTTGAGGAGCTCGAGGTCGTTGTCGTCGGTGAGGCCGTTGAGGGTGAGGGCGAGTGCGTGGCGGGTTTTGAGAACGATTTTGTAGAAGTCGCTGGCGTCGCCGATGCCGACGGAGTCGCTCAGGACGAGCTTCTTGGAGAAGGTGCCGAGATTGGCGGCGGCCTTGACGGTGTTGCCGACGGTGTCGTTGGTGGCGGAGAACGTGTAGGCGGCATTGACGCCTGAGTTGCCCTGGACGACTTCGGCGAAGTAGGTGCCGGGGATGACAGCCTTGTTGATGCGCTCTTCGGTGGTGTCGCTGTTTTCCGAAGAGCCGATTTTCGTGCCCTTGGCGTTTAAGAATTCGAGGTCGGCATCGCCGGAGAGATTGCTGAGGCGAAGATGCAGGACGCCCTTCTTGGTGACGATGATTTTGTAGAAATCCTTGGTGTCGGCGTCGCCGACGAAATCACTGATGCTCTTGGTGTTAACGAAGGTGCCGAGGTTTTTGGCTTTGGCGATCGTATTGCCGGCCTTGTCGGTGGAGGCTGGGGTTACGTCGAAGTCCGCGGTATTGGCGGAATCGCCGCCGTTGTTGAAGGCGGTGACGCGGTAGAAGTAGGTTACGCCTGGCGAGAGGCCGCCGGCGAGGAAGCTTTGGGTGCCGGCGGCGGCGGTTTTGATAAGAGCGAAGCCGGTGTTCTGGTTGGTGGATTGATAGATGTGGAAGCCGGTTTCGTTGTTGGCGTTGTCATGCCAGGCGAGCTGGATGTGGCCGGAATCGACGGCGTTGGCGAAGAGGCCGGTGGGGGCAGACGGAGTGGCGGGGGCGACGCCGGTGCCCATGGTGTGAAGAACGACGCTGTCGTCACCGGCATCGGAGCCATCGGTGACGAGGGTGAGCGTTTGCGAGCGCGAGCCGACGGGCGTGGGGTCGAAAACGATATTGATGTGGAATGTGCCGTTGGCGGGAACGGTGAACGGCGCGGCGAGATCGTCGCCGTTGTCGTCCTTGACGAAGAGATCGTCGGCGGGGTCGTTCAGCGTGAAGGCGCTAACGTGCAGAGTGGCGTCGCCGGGGTTGCTGAGGGTGAATGTTTCGGTGGTGCTGAAGGTGTTGAGCGCCACATCGCCAAAGTCGATGGTTTTGGGCGTGTCGGCATTCTGGGTATTGGTGACGGTGAGCTGGGCGCTGAGGAGCTGGCGGCATTCGAGTGTTTCGATGGCGCTGACGATGCTCGGATGAACGCGTGGCCTGGCGGGGGCGGTCGCGTGACCTTTCCGCTGCCTGGTGAAGGATGGGAACAACATTTCTTTCGCCTCCGGTAGTTTGGAAAGTCCCTCTTACTGACCATGGTCCGCACGGCCAAACCGCGGGAGTGGTGGACGGGGAAGGATACTCCACGGCGCAGCGTCCGCAAATTTTTGGGCCTGTAAAAGTGCGCGTTTGGAACAATCCCTGCGTCTAGAACGGCGTTGTGCGCGTATTATTCCCTCTAAACGAAACCGAACAGATTGCTTATCTGTTGGTGAAGTGTTGGGGCTATTATTATGGGACGTGTGCTGATGCGTAAGATTTGATCGGTGAAGGAAGTTATGGCGGAAGAACGTCCTATAAAAGGCCGGGGAACGCAGCTCAATCGTACGAGCCGATTTCAGCCGCTGCGCATTTTGACGGATTTCGAAGAGTTGCCGGTGGACGAAGAATTTGCGGAAGTGGAAAGGCCGCGAACGGAGTACCTGATTGATCCGGCGCGGACGATTATTGCGACGAACGACTCGCCGGACGTGGGGTTTGATGCGTCGGTGAATCCGTATCGCGGGTGCGAGCACGGGTGCATTTATTGTTACGCCCGCCCTACCCACGAATATCTGGACATGTCGGCGGGGCTGGATTTTGAGACGAAGATTCTGGTGAAGATGGAGGCGGCGGCGCTCTTGCGCAAGGAACTGTCGGCGCGGAGCTGGCGGCCTCGGGTGCTGGGATTCAGCGGAGTGACGGATCCTTATCAGCCGGTGGAGCGGCGGTTGAAGTTAACGCGGGGTTGCCTGGAAGTGTTGGCCGAGTTTCGCAATCCGGTTGCGATGATTACGAAGAACCATTTGATTACGCGCGACATCGATCTGCTCGCGGAGTTGGCGCGGCATGATGCGGTGGGGGTGCATATTTCGATCACGACACTGGACGCGGATTTGACGCGGGTGATGGAGCCGCGGACGAGCGTGCCCAAGCAGCGGCTGGCGGCGATTCGGGAACTGTCGGCGGCGGGGGTGCCGGTTGGGGTGCTGGTTGCGCCGGTGATTCCGGGGCTTACGGATCACGAGATGCCGGCGATTGTGGCGGCCGCGGTGGAGGCCGGGGCGACGGGGGCGGGGTTTGTGACGTTGCGGTTGCCTTTTGTGTTGAAGGATTTGTTTTCGGATTGGCTGGGGCAGCATTTTCCGGATCGGAAGGAGAAGGTGCTGAACCGGATTCGCTCGTTGCGCGGGGGGAAGTTGAATGATTCGGAGTTCGGATCACGCATGCGCGGGGATGGGATATTTGCCGACCAGATGAAGGCGATGTTCAAGATGTCGTGTCAGCGGGCGGGGTTGAGTGGGGAGAGGAAGGCGTTGTCGGCGGAGGCGTTTCGAAGGCCGGGGGATGGGCAGATGGGGTTGTGGTAATTCTTGCTTCGGTCCCGGTGGTCAAGGAAAGGGCGAGCTCAAATGGCTCGCCCGTTTCTCGTGACGAATTTTCAGGGTTACGACTACTGCCCCTTCTGGAAGAAGACCCGATAGCGATCGTTCGCCGGGAGGTTTCCGTCGAAGGCCGGGCGATTGTTCATCGTGATGTGGCCGCCGGCCGGGTCGAGGGACATTGTATCGCCCTTGGCCATTCGGCCTGAATAGATGAGACGCGCGGTGGTGACGTCCACCGCCCAAACCGTGCCGTCATTGTCGGCCGTGAAATCGGTCCGGCCGGTTCCATCGGCGCGGAGATCCGCAGTCGCGGGAATCTGCGCGGGAATCAGCGCGCCGCTGACGCCGGTCAACATCAGTGCTGGAGCGGTAGCACCCTGTTCAAAGAACACGCGGCGATTGTTATGCGGCAAGTCGCCGGACATCGCGGAGTGTCCCGCTACCGTCAATTCCTGATCGCGCTTTGCGGTCGGATCGATGACCAGCGTTTCGCCGCGCATCAGGCGGCCGGCGTAAATTACGTTGTTGGTGTCCGTATCAACGACCCAGATCGCGCCATCTGTGCTGGGCGTAAACTCCACGCGATCCTTTCCCTCGCCCTTCACAATGGCCTGCGGCGATACCTGCTGCGGCCGGGCAATGGAAGAATCCTGCGTGAGCGTGGACGACGGCACTGGCGACCCTTCGAGGAAGAATATCCTGTGATCGTGGCGGGTGATTCCTTTGTCGCTCACCACGTGGTCGTTCACAATGAGCTTGCCCTGATCGGGATCGAGCACGACCCGATCGCCCTGGTGGACTGGCCCGGAATAAACGATTTCATTTGAGCCGGGCTCGGTGACCCAGACTGTTCCTTCGCGCGGCGCTGTGTATACGACGCGCTGATCACCCTCGGCCTTGAGCATGGCCGTCGGCGGCACGTCCTTCGGGCGGTCTGAGGCACAACCCACAATGCCGGCGAGCAATAGTCCCGCCGCCGCTTTCATCACAAAATGTCGCGATAAAATTTTGACCGTCATGGAAAACCTCTCTTCTTGCTGACAAAATCGACCCCCAGTAGGTGGAGGATAGATATGCAATGCGGATGCCACTATTGCCGTCCGATTTGCCGGTAGCGGGCGATGGCGATCTGGTATGCGCCGTATGCGAGCAGACCTCCCCCGGCCGCCGCCAGAACGGCGCGGCCGTATGGAGCGGCCGCGAGTGCGTTTAACGCACCGCCCAATCCGCGTGCTTCGCGCGCGTTGAAATCGAGGGCGGCGAGGCAGAGAAAAACTGCGCTTACGGCAAAGACGAGACTCCGCGTACTTTCTCCGACGCGGCCCAATAGGCGCAAGCGCCAATGCCATAGGGGCGTGAGCTTGCGCGCGTCCAGTTCGTCGACCATTCTTCCGCGCCAGGCCTTGGACACGTTGAACGCGCTCCAGAAGAGAACACCGACCCCCGCCGCCGCCGCGAGCCACCGCCCGAGGGGTTCATTGAGAGCACGTGCTGTCCATGTCCGTACCCCGCCGCCCTTCTCCGGCCGACCCGCCATCATTTCCACCGCTCCCCATGCAAGTCCCAGCGACACGAGGCCGTTGATCAGTTGTCCGGCGCGTGTGCTCCAGCCTTTCAGGGTTTTCCCGCACCGGTCGACATCGTCAAGCGACTGAACGACGCGCCACAAGGCATAGAACACCCAGCCGACGCAGAGAAGGCTCAATAACACTTTGCCGAGCGGCCAGGCCGCGAGTTCGCGCATGACGCGTTTGCTTCCGGGGGCGCTTTGGCGTTCGCCCAACGCTGCTCCCAGCGCAAGGCCCCCCACCATCAAATAAATAATGCCGCGGGCCGTGAAACCGATGATGGCGACGACGCGCAGCCACGCCGGTAGGTAGTATTCCCTATGACGATCAGGGTATTGATTCGCAGTGGCCAAATTCAATAAATCACCTTTATCGTAGATATTACCGATTGACCCTCCCAATTGAGAACCGATATAGTTCGCATATGCAACTATTGCTTGATGCAACAAAGAAAACGGTGTCCAACGATGCGTGCGCGTTGGAGCTGCTGGAGAGCGTTCCGCTGGTCATGCGGGTGATTCGCAAGCATATGCGAAGCCATCGGTCGGGATTGACCGTCCCGCAGTTTCGGGCGCTCTGCTTTACCAGCACGACAACGGGCAGTTCGCTGTCGGCGGTCGCGGACTTCATTGGTCTCTCGCTGCCGGCGATGAGCCGTCTTGTGGATGGCCTGGTCGAGCAGAAGCTGATGCAGCGCCGTACCTGCGACGACGATCGCCGGCATGTGCGGTTGTCGGTCACCGCGACCGGCGAGATTGCGTTGCGCGAGGCACGGCAGGTTGCCAAGACCGCCCTTGCCAAGGCGCTGTCCAAACTGGATGCGAAGAAACGCGGTTCGGTTGTCGCCACCATGCAGATTCTGCGCGATGTGTTCACGCCGGAGCTTGC
>JBBRHH010000446.1:0-5321 GCA_038222915.1 Tepidisphaerales bacterium | reverse complement strand
TGCGTTCCGGAGACCCATCGAATCTGAGCTTCTCTTCCAGGGTCTGCCGTGATCCGCAACGGGAATCGTTCGCCGTTGAGCCGTCTGTGGATCACCTTTAATGCTTCCAGTCACTGCGCTAGAACCGGACGGGACGAATGGGACGCACGTTTACGAGAGGGGGTAGGGGAAGAACAGACCATCGACCCAGCCGCGTGGCGCCATGGGCCGGTGCGGCGCAGCAACCGATGTGATCAGTCGATCACAATACGGGACATGTGCGGCACCGACGGGTTGTAGCGCACCACCAGCGACCTGCCGACCGGAAACCGGCCCGCCTTTCGGCCGGAGATGATCCGTTCGATCTTGTATTCGTGCCCCGCCACCAGGTAGCTACAGGTGATCTGCGTTTCGTCGCGGCGTTCCTCCGTGGTGCGCACTTCACGCTCGACACAGGCTACAATGTGACCGGACGCGGTCGACGTCATCTTGATTGACTTCTGGTGATAGAGGAAGGTGAGCAGGATGGCTCCGGCCGCGAAGAAACCGAGGACGATGTAGAGGGCAAACATGGGTTGGGGATTATAGCGCGTCGCCGCGGAAAACAATTCATTCGGATTACCAACTCACAGATGGTACTATCTCTCCCGAGTGCTTCATTTCTAACGTGTGAATTCCGATGGGAACTGAAAACCGGAGTGCGACATGGCCGCGAAACCCGACAAGGCAGAGGTGTTGAAGGCGATCGATGTGTATATGCCGCTGGCGTATGGCAGCCAGAATCCGCCGGTGACGGTCCGGTCGTTGATCGCGACGCTCAACGGCTTCGCCGGCGATTTCTTCGCGGCGCCGGTCTTTGCCAAAGACCCGCATGTTCCGCCCACGCGCTACAGCCTGCGCCTGGGCAACAGCTTCTATCCGCACATGAAGCTGGTCTTCCAACTCAGCCCGAACGACGAGGTGTTCCTGTTCAAGGCCGACACCCACGACAAACATTGCTGCCCGCCGGAAAGATCAGCCGAACATGCGGCATTCATGGAGTTGATGGGAAAGAACCAGAAACTCTCCGAGCGCATAGAGGCAGGCTGGGCCGACGCAGGCCTGCCCACCTTCAAGACGTATCTCCGGGACGATCTCGCGCGCCGCAAGATCGTCTAGATCATAAGAAAGCCCACGGCCAATGCCGTGGGCTTTAAATGAAGGTGTTGGGCAGAGGCGAGTCTACGCGAACTTCATGTAGTTGAAGTTGCCGACGTAGCCGGTGGCTCCGTTGGTGTCCATGACGAGTTTCAGCGTGTGCACGCCCTGGGGGAGTGTCGCTCCGTATACGACGACATCGGTGTAAGTGGTCCAGCTCTTGGTATCCGGGACCGTGACTGCTCCCGTGACTTTGGCGCCGGACTCGGTTTCCAGATGGAAGGTGCCGCCCTTGCCGGCGGAGGCGACGCGGAACGTAATCGTGTAAGCCTTCCCCGTCGGGACATTGACGTCGTACTTGAGCCACTCGCCTGCCTTGGTGCCGGCGACGGTGTAGGTGGCGGCGGCGCCGTCGGTGACGGTCTGCAGGTCGACACCGGTGCCCGGGCGATAGCCTGCGCCGCCGGTGTTGGCGGTGTCGGTGTCGTGATAGGCGAGGCCGTCGGGGCCGTTGTCAAAGTTCTCAAATTCGATCGTGCCGGGCACACTCGGCGCAGGATTGGAAGAGCTGAAGGGGCTCGTGCCAGCGCCGTCCTTGGCGGTCAGCCAGTAGAAGATGCTGCCGCTGGCGGGCGCGGTGCTGTCGTCGTAGGACGTGTCGGTGATGTTGCTCGCGACCAGCGTTGCGCTGGACGGGTTGTTGCTGGTGCCGCGATAGACGGTGTAAGTGTCTGCGTTGGTGGAAGCCGTCCAGGTGATGTGGACAACTCCGGAGGGATAGCGGCCGGCGGCGATGTTGGTGGGGGCCAGCGGGATGATCGTGGACGTCGGTGGAACGGTCGGCGGTACCGTGGGAGGCACAGTTGGCGGAACGGTCGGGGGGACCGTGGGAGGTACGGTTGGGGGAACGGTCGGTGGCACCGTTGGCGGCACTGTCGGGGGGACTGTTGGCGGAACAGTTGGGGGAACCACAGGCGGGACGGTGGGAGGAACCACGGGAACAACCGGCGGGATGACGGGCGGAGCGGCAGCGCCGGTGTTGGTGAACTGCATGTATTCAAAGTTGCCAACGAAGCCGCTGGACGCGTTCTGGTCCATGACCACCTTCAACGTGTGCAGGCCCTTTGGCAGGGTGGTGCCGAACACGTGAATGGTCTGCCACTTGTGCCGGCCGCCGGTGTTGGGGACGCTGATGGGGGCGGTGACTTTGTCACCGGTCTCGGTTTCGATGTGGAAGACGCCGCCTGCGCCCTTGGACGCCAGGCGAAGATTGAGTGTGTACGTGCCCGCCTTCGGGATATTGACTGAATAATTGAGCCACTCGCCGGCCTTGGCGTAGCTGAGAACGTCGACGGGCGCTTTAGTGTCGGTGTTCTTCTCAAGGTCGACGCTCGTGCCCTTGCGGAACGTTCCTTTGCCGCGATTGGACTTATCAATGTCGTGGAAGGCGACGCCTTCACCGCCGGTGTCGAAGTTCTGGAACAGGACCCGGCCGGGCAGCGAGGGCTTTTTGCTTGGGAACGCCGCGGACTTGTGGGCGCTGACTGTCGGATGCGATGTCAGAGGATGAGCGGCCGTGGCGACCGACGCGGAGAGAAACGTCCGGCTTTCAAGATTTTCGAAGGCTCCGTCCGCGTGGCGCGGTGCTGCGATCGGCTTGCAGGACTTCTGGGCGATGTATTTATTGCGACGGGGGCGCGTACGGTTGTGCTGATCCATTTTCTCTCCTCCAAAGCCGCCGTTTGCACGGCGGCGAAACCTATCGTAGTTCCCTCTTCAGGCTGTTTCGGGACTTTTGGAGGAGTGGATTAGGGAGAATGCACAATACGTCACGCGGAATCACGCGATCAGTAGTTATTCTAAATTATTATCGGAAAGGACAGCGATTTAATTTCCTGTCAATGCTGTCAGATGGCGCAAAGCGCATCGGGCGAGGGCGCGAAGGTTGTAGCCGCCTTCGAGTGAACTAATGATTCTGCCCTGACAATGTTGATTGGCGAGGGATATCAGGACGTTGGTGATTCTTTCAAAGCCTTCTTCACTTAGATTGATCTGCGCAAGCGGATCATCGCGATGAGCGTCGAAGCCGGCGCTGATCAGGAGCACTTCGGGACCAAAGGCGTCAAGTGCAGGGAGGACTTTGTTATTGAGAACGGCAAGATAATCGTCGTCCTCTGCGCCGGGGTCGAAAGGGACGTTCATGGTGTAGCCGCGGCCCGCACCGACGCCGGTCTCCCAGTCGTAGCCGCTGCCCGGATAGCACGTTGCCGGGTGCTGATGGAGGCTGACGAAGAAGATGCTGGGGTCGTCTTCGAGACAGGCCTGGGTGCCGTTGCCGTGATGAACGTCGAAGTCGACGATGGCGATTCGCTGGATCTTGTATTTGTGCTGGATGTAACGGGCGGCGATCGCGATGTTGGAGAAAAGGCAGAAGCCCATGGGGCGATCAGGTTCGGCGTGGTGGCCGGGCGGGCGGCCAGTTGAGAAGGCGCGCTGGACCCGGTTTGTGAGGACGGCATCGCAGCAGTTGAGGAGAGCGCCGGCGGCGAGGAGGGCGGTGTCGAAGGATTTTGGGGAGACGGGAGTGTCGCCGTGATCGAGGACGCCGCCGTCGTGGGCGCAGATATGGCGGATGCGATCGATGTGGGATTTGGGGTGGCAGAGTTGGATAACTTCTTCCGGCGCGGGCGTGGGGGGGACTAGCTGGATGATTGAGGAGTTGGCAGGCAGTGGGCCAAGATCGAGATCGAAATCGGGAAAGGGGCTTGGGCCGGAGAGGATATTGGATTGATGAAGGGCGGCGTAGATGGCGCGGATGCGGTCGGGACGCTCGGGATGGTGGGGGCCGGTGAGGTGGTCGACGAAATGGGGGCTGATGGAGAGGCCTGTCATGGTGTGGAGGTTGTATTGGCGCCGGGGTGGACGCCATTGACGTTATATACGCTCATGGATGAACCTGCGGCGGCAATCGTACGGCTCCGACGTTCGTCATGCTAACTATTTCCAGCCTTACTGAACTCCGAACTTCTTGAACCACCGCGGATGTAGATAGCGAAGGAGCAGGGGGATGAGGAGGACGACGTGCATCGCGATGATGGCGATGAAGAAGCGCCAGGTGTGGATCTGGTGGGGGTTGATGCCTAGGGTGACGTAGGTGGTCATGGCGGGGGCGCTGCCCAGGAATGTGCCAAGAGCGACGTCGGCAATGGTGATTTCGGTGAGGCCGAGGATGTAGTTGCTGATGCCGAAGGGGATGGTGTGGAGCAGGCGGATGGCGATAACGACGAGGAAGCCGTTGTGGCCAAGGAATTTTTCGACACGGCGGAGTTTTTCGAGTTTGGCTTCGACGCGGGTGTGGAACCATTCGGCGAGGATCCAGCGGGACGCACAGAGGCCGCAGACAGCCGTTGCGGAGGCACTGAGAGAACAGAGGGCGATGGCCGGGAGGAGGCCAAAGGCGATGCCCCCGAGGACTTGGAGCCACCAGACTGGGAGTCCGGAGAGGCCGCAGAGGAGATAGGTTAATACGAAGAGGGAGGGTGCGATTACACGATGGGATTGAACCCAGGATTGGACGTCGGATTGGATGGCTTTGCGGAAGTGTTTGGGGTTTTGCAGGATGAGTTGGCCATGTTGAGTGAAGAAGAGGATGTAGAGGCCAGCGAGGACGAGGCAGGCGAGAAAGATCGCGAAGAGGATGCGCGCGGTGCGGGCTTGCGGCATGGTTGTCGGCCAACGTAGTGGGCAGGTTCGGGGGCGTAAAGGGGATGCAATGGGAGCATCCGTGCTACTGATTGGCGTACATCATGTTTCGCATGGCGATCCAGTAGGTCACAAAGAGGTAGACAGCGGCGAGGATGACTTCGGCGCAGAGGGTGTAGAGATAGCCGGAAAAGGATGTGCCGCTGAAGTGGCGGTTGCTGAGGAGCCAGGTGTAAATGGCGACGGTGAGGAGACCCAGGCCGCAGACGGGAACATAGTGAACTGCATGGTAGGCGAGGCCTCGGCGGACCACGGGCAGGGGGAGGCGGATGCCACGATACGCGGCCTCCCAGGCGCTAAGTCTTGCGGCAAGGCGCGTAGTAGTTTCGAAGGCGATGAAGCAGCCGACGACGCAGGCCGGAAGAAGAATTAGGGGCTCTCCGCGATAGTCGCTGACGCCGGGTTGGAATCTACCACCGGTTGGGGTATGAGTAAAAGGCGTT
>JBBRHH010000445.1:0-5350 GCA_038222915.1 Tepidisphaerales bacterium | reverse complement strand
AGCGCGTCATCAACCTGGCCAAGGGCGCGGTCGCCGCCGTGAACGTGGGCAACCACTCGATGCGAGAGGTGTCCCGCGGTCGCGGCAGCAAAGGCTTCGACGCGATCGCCGACCACAACGACAACTTCAGATCTGAGTTTCTCAAATGACTTCGCCAGCGATGCGGTGGCATTGGCGGTGTTGATGGCGTTGACCGTCGCGCTCTTTCCACTGTCGCGCGGCCACTCGACGATAGCGTCGATTTTCCATCCCGCCTCGCGAAGTGATCGCACCCCCCCACCGTGTTTGGGATCAAGGTGCATACCAGTGGCAATGATTTGGAGATCAAGTTTCGGATGATGCTCAATCGCTTTCAGGACAGTGTGCATCAGGCCGAATTCAGCGCGGGTGCCGGTGACAAAACAGATGCGGCGGCGGGATGATTGTGGCATCTGCGTTACCCCCTACGCGGCGTTGGCGAGCATGTTCCACTGGAGGATCGCCCCTTCCGGAACGCTTTGATTGGTCGCGCGACCAGTGATTTGTTCGAACATCGCGGCTGGAATGCCAGTCCCGGGTCGCTGAATGGTAAGGTCCTCCTCGCGGATGACCTGGCCGGGGGAAAGCGGCCGTTTGGAGACCAAACTTTGCCGGCTCACCCGGCGGACGTCGGCCTCAATGTCGAGAACGTGCTTGCCGGATTGACCAAGCATGCAATGGGCAAGCCGGATCTGTCGCACGTAAGAGGCGAACTGTGTCGGATCAGCGCTGGCAGCGTGGTCGGGCCCCGATGCGGTCCGGTCATACGTAAGATGTTTTTCGACAACGGTTGCGCCAGCCGCAACGGCGAGCGCGCCACTAAGCTCTTCTGTAGTGTGGTCCGAATAGCCAACGGGAAGATCAAACATTTCTGCAAGCTCGGCAATCCAGCAAAGGTTAGCCTGGTCAGGGCTGGTGGGATAGCTGCTGATGCAGTGGAGGAGTGCAGCCGAGGCGTTCCAGCCGCTCAACCAATTCACGGTCGTGGCGATCTCGTCGAGCGTTGCCGCGCCAACGGAAATGAGCATGGGGCGATGCAGGTGGGAGGCCTCGCGAAGGAGCGGCCAGTTCACCGCGTCAGGAGAGGCGATTTTGATGGCCGGGAGGTCAAGGGCTTCGATGATGTTGATGTCGTGCGGAGAGAATGGCGTGGCGATGGGGACCATGTCGGCGGCGCGAATCGCCTCAACGACGGTGGTGATTTCATCTTCGGACAATTCGTACCGGCGAAGCATGGCGACAGCACTGGCGTCGTCACATTGCTGCTGCTGATACGACGCCATGTCGGTCGAGGCGTGCATAAGCACGTCGGCGTGGAAAATCTGAAGTTTTACCGCATCTGCACCGGAGCCGGCCGCGATCTGCACGAGATCAAGCGCGCGTTTCAGCGAGCCGTCGTGGTTAACGCCAATCTCCGCGATGACGAAAGGAGCTGCGCCGGGAGCGATGTCGCGATCGAGAATTTTCATGAAGCAATCCTGATCTCGTCGGGCTGCGGAATGATCGTTTCGGATTTGCGGCTGCGAAGGATGGCCTCGGCAAAATACAGATCGGTAAGCTGGTCGATCTCAACGGTTTCGCCGGCGACGGTCTGGATGGCGCGCCGGTCGACGCCAAAAAAGGCGTGGGGATCGGTTGGGTTAGCCCGGCCGCGAAGAAGGGATGAGCGGGAAACGGCCACCACAGCGCCATCGTGGAGGAAAAGCGGCGTGAGATCCTGGCGGCGGTGAATGCTCCCGGATTCGACAGGGATGACGCGGTCGTCGGAGAGTCTTGCCATCCAGGCGGGATGCCATTTGCCGACGGGAACGAAGCTGCGAACGGAGTCGCAGTGGGTTGATTCGAGGAGTTTCACGGCGCTGTCGATCACTCCCGCGCCGCGCAGCGGAACGTTGCCATAAAGCGTGACAATGCAATCAGCCCGAAAGCTGGTGGTGGACTCGACGCGATCGAGCGCGTGAAGCAGAACGTCCTGCACCGAGGCATCGCTGGTGGCAAGTTCCGCGGGCCGGGTGATCGTGCTAAGGCCTTCGTAAACGGCAAGACTGCGCACTTCGGGGCAATCGGAGGAGACAACGATATGGCTGAGCGTCGTCGAGGCGCGGGCGTGCTCGAAGGTGTACGTAACGACAGGCCGGCCCAGGAGCGGGAGAAGATGTTTGTTCTTCAACCCGACGCTACCGGCACGGGCGAGGATGACAGCAAGAGTATTCATGATGACGACTCAGGAGCGATGCCATTCCTGGCAATTTTGACAAAGTGGAAATTGTTTCAGTTCAATCACAGCATGCGCGCTGCGCAGCGGTTCAAAGGATTTGGTCCAGATTTCACTCAGCGGGGCATCGCCAATTTTCCCGACCGTTTGGCCTCCCTGCACGTCCTGTTCACAGGAGACAATCCGGCCGTCACTAAGGATGGTCATCCGCGACGCAATGCGGGAACAGGGCATACGGCGCGGCGGCGACATGCCGGCCACGCCGGCGTCGGGGATGGCGTTTCCAAAGGTGCTCGGCCCCACGATGACGGCCGTGCCCACAGCGCGGATCCACTGGTCGTACCAAGCCTCCATCTCGCGAAGGTTGGCATTGCACTTGGTAAACGTAGGGACAAGCAACGGCGTACCCTGGCCAAGGCGGGCCCGTTCCTTGACGAAAGTTTTAATATTTTCGACGACTTCGGCAAGGCGGTCGACGCCCATGACGCTGGCGTAAATTTGCGTCGTGACGGCCGGGATGTGAACGCTGAGAATATCGATGCCGCTGGCGACAAGCGCCTGGATACGTGACGAATCAATGTCCAGAAAATCGGTTTCGAGATGGATGGCCTTGATGCCGGCGGATCGCGCGGCGGCAATGATGTCGAGGCAGGCGGGTGAGTTGAGCGGATCACCGACGCCGGCAAGAGTAAGTCGGATGTCATCCGCCGCGGCGAGCTCCTCAAACAGGCT
Source organism: Tepidisphaerales bacterium (assembly GCA_038222915.1). Lineage (GTDB taxonomy): Bacteria > Planctomycetota > Phycisphaerae > Tepidisphaerales > Tepidisphaeraceae > JBBRHH01. The sequence goes on along the minus strand of JBBRHH010000445.1, from coordinate 2,385 downwards.
TTGGGCGGCGGCGAGGGAAAGATTTTCTCTTGCCAGCGTGAGGTGCGAGCCGGGCCAGTAGATGGGGCGGGTGGCGCGCGAAGTGTTGAGCTCAACGACAACTTCCCTGGGAAGTGAATCGATCTCCTGCAGGGCGTCCAGCCGGTGGACAAGTTCTTCGCCCTCAGAGCGAAGGAGTTGGCCGTTCAGGCTCACGGTGGCACGGCTGACCCGGCCGATCTGCCGTTTGGAATCAAGCGTAAAGCGATGTGTAGTGCGGGCGACGGCCGTGGCGACAGGCGCGCAGCCATGCCCGCCCAGCGGATCACGCGCCGGTATGTCGGGTGAGTAGTGGAGGAGCCGTCCGGGATGTCCGGTGGAATTGGCCAGTCGCTCGAGAAGTGGCGTCCGCAGCAGCGCCGCCCCGAGCCCGGGGGCCGCCGGCGTGAAGCAGATTTCGACGTCAGCGTTGGTCTCGGAATGTTCGACCAGGCCGTCGATGCCATACGGATCGATCAGCCCTGCGGAGGGGTCGACAAGAACGACACTGTCCGATTCCGTGAGCTCGGCGGATTCCAGCGCCCACGGGCCGTAGAAGCCAAGGTCGAAGTGGCACGTATTGAGCAGGCCGCCGCGCCAGCCGTCCGCCCAGCGCCGCGCAGCACTGACGGCGTCCAGTTGCGGAATGCAGAATCGCGGCCCCTTGGCGAGAACGTAAACGTCGAGCTCGCGGGCAATGGGCTCGATGCTTTCAAGCTGGTCTTCCCAGCAGAGGACGACCACGCTCGCAAGTTTGTCGCATTCGGCAAGCCGGCGGACAGTCCAACTAAGGACGGGCTCACCACGAAAGCGGCGTCGCATGCTGTCGCATTCGCCCGCGGATTCGTGCAGAAGGGAGATAAGAGCGCTGGTGGACATTTTTAAGCGGCCTCCCGCTGTTCGGATCGCGCGGCGGCTTTGACGCGCTCGATAACGTCGGCGATCAACGTGCGAAATTCGCCGGCCGCTCCCATAACCCCGCGAACGTTCTCGATATCGCGATCAACCTGTCGTCGCTGACGCTCTTCGCCTTCAACTTTCGCGGCCGCAATGTTGCGGTCGCGCTGGAATCGCTGCAGCTCGGTCAACTGGGTCATCTGAGTGATCAGGTCATACGACTGTCCCAGCTCGTTCATCCGGGCGCGGAGCGAATCAATCTTCGCAATGGTGCGGTTGACGAGGGATTGATCCGAAAGGTTGTCGCGGATTTCTTCCAGAAGCGGCAGCGTGCCCCGGGCAATCTCCGCGATGTCGGCGGCTTCGCGGTCACGGTTTTGCAGCGAGTCTTCGACTTCGCACAGAATGTCCCATCGATAGCCGGGATGGTCGCCTTCAATACGGACAACGGGCCTGGTGCAATATTGTTCGATCGCCTCCGCCAGCGGCATCGGGGTTGCGCCGCGCTTAAGAGCCCCACCTTCGGTGGCGTCGATAACCCGGGCCGTGGCAGTGGAGAAGTCGCGCTCGAATTGCTGGAGATAGGCGAACAGGCGTTCTTCGGTGTACATCGGCCGGCCCTGGTAGTCGCTGATGCGGCGAAGAATCGGGCGCTCGCGAACGATCTGTTCCCACTGTTTCATTTCCACAGTGCAGAAGCGGGAAAGCTCCGGCCGCCAGACGTCTTCATAGCTGGTGCCGGGCATGTAGCAGAGGCCGTCGCTGAAACCCAGGTCCTGCCCGACAAAGATGATCGGATCGCAGCCAAGATGCTCGGCGAGGTAATAAGCCAGGTGGGCGACAGTCGCCCCGGCGCGCAGGCGGGTTTTGTCGATGCGCATCTCGCGAAGCAGGCTGTCGGCCAGTTCATTTCCAATGATCGAAAGAGGCCCGGGGTTAAGAGAGAAAATGGCGCTGGTGGCCTTGGTTTCGGCAATCAGTTCCGTCCGAAGATTGCGCGGAAGCCGTTCGAAAAAGCGGGTCGAGATATCGTTGTGGTCGAGCGACGTGGCATAGTGCGGTTCAACGCCCATTTCCAGGAGCGGTTGAAGCGTCGTCTGAACTGCGATGACGATGGCCTTGCCGTTGGCCTGCTGCAGTAGGTGTTTATTCTTACGAAGCGATGGCCCGGCCGAAACGATGATCGCCGGCGTGCCGCGGTGGCGGTCTTTCAGGCGGTTCACGCCCGGAGCGGCGGCATACCAGGCGAGATTGCGGGCTATATTTTCACACGTTCGCCGGCCGTTTACAACGAGGGTGTTGAGGCTGGTTCTGCCGTAAGACGCGAACTCGGAAATCCACTCCGCCATCTGCGTCTGGAATGCTCCCGCCATCTGCATGCTGGGCGGATGCGGCACAAAGGAAAATCCAACCGACATCAAAGCGGTGTGCGGCGTCAATCGTACGAAAAGCTCCGGCTTGTCGAGGCGT
>JBBRHH010000444.1:0-5356 GCA_038222915.1 Tepidisphaerales bacterium | reverse complement strand
TGAAGTCCATGTAGGTGTAGAAGATGGCGGAAAGGCCGTCGCCGCTGGACGGTGGCGGCGGGGGCGGCGCGAGTTGATAGGTCGCGGTGTACGAGGTGTCGTTGAGCGGTCCGGAGATGTTGTGGCTGGCAGCGCCGCCGTCGGTCCAACTGACAAACTGGTAGGTCGTGCCGTTAACGACCTGGGTTGGCGGCGCACCGATGGCGCGGGCCTCGCCCGCGACGCTTGGGAAGGTGTACGGGGTCGTGTGGGGCTGATTATCGACGTTGAGGGAGATGCCGGGAATGTTGCTGTTGACGGTGAGGTTGGCGAGGTTGGGTTTGATCTCCACCGAAGTTGTGCCGGCGAGGCCATTGGCGTCGGTGACGGTGAGGGTTACGCGATACGCCTGGCGGGTGTCGGTTTCGCCGTCGGTGGGAAGCAGGACATCGCCGCTGGTGACGCCATTGATGCCGGGGATGAACTGGTGGGTGTGTTGTTCGTGAATGAAGGTGATGACCCACTTGAAGGCGCTGGCGGGAAGCGGATTGCCGTTTTCGTCGGCGCCTGAGCCCGCGAAATGAAGCGTGTCGCCGGCGGTGTAGGTCAACGTGGAGAGCGGGGCGCTGATGGTGGCGGTGGGCGCGACGTGCCCGGCCACGATGGTGATGGGGGTGGATTGGGTTGCGGCGTTGTGAGTGTCGGTGACGGTGACGACCGCGTGATACGTGCCAGCGGTGTTGTAGACGTGCGTCACATCGCGGCCGACGCCCAGTGTGGTGTTGTCGCCAAAGTCCCAGGAATATGTGATCGTGTCATTGTCGGGATCTGAACTGCCCAGGGCCGAGAAGTTGACGCTGAGCGAAAGAAGGCCTGACGTGGTGTCGGCCGACGCGACGGCGCTGGGGGCGCGATTGGTATTGCCAACGTAGGAGATCTTGTAGATGGATCGGTTGTTGGAGTTGAAGCTGGCGTCGAGGATCGAGGCGTAATAGAGGTTGCCTGCGGAGTCGGTGGTGAGATCAATGGGGCGGTCTGCGCCGGTGGCGAAGTCGCTGGCCTGGCCGGTGGCGGGGTCGAGGACGCGGATGAAGTCGAGGTTGTAGTCGGCAAAGAAGTATTTGCCCGTGAATTGATTGCCCAGGGCGCTGCCGGTGTAGAAGACGCCGCCGGTGATGGAGGCGGATTGGCCGTTGTGGGAGTAGACGTAGAGCGGGGCGTTGAAACGCAGATCGTTGGACGGGCCTTCGACGGTGGGCCAGCCGTAGTTCCCGGCCTTGACGATGTTGTCGACTTCTTCGTAGCTATCCTCGCCAATGTCGTTTACGAAGAGGGTGTTGGTGCCGGGCTTGATCGCGCCGCTGTACGGATTGCGGAACCCTGACGCCCAGATTTCCGGCCGAACGCCGGGTGTGTTCACAAACGGGTTGTCGGACGGAATGATCGAGCTGGGATAGGCATCGACGTTCAGGCGGAGGATTTTGCCGTGCAGGTCGGAGAGGTCCTGGGCGTGTGCGCCGTTGGAGCCGTCGCCGAAGTCGTCGCCGATGCCGAGATAGAGCATGCCGTCTGCGCCGAATTCGAGGAGGCCGCCGGTGTGGAGAACGCTTTTCTGCGGGCTGTCGAGGAGATCGACTTCCGTGGCTGGGTCGGCGATGTCGGCGTTGTTGGCGCTGATGGTGAAGCGGGCGAGGCGGTTGACGGTGCCGCTGGCGAGGGCCTTGGTGTAATAAACGTAAACCCAGTGGTTGGTCGCGAAGTTGGGATCGAAGGTGATGTTGATCGGGCCTTGTTCCTGGCCGGCCGGTTCGGGGAGGGTGAGGAAGTTGGCCGGGGCAAGCGTGCCATCGGTGTGAATGACGCGGATCGCGCCCTGGGCTTGGACCGCGAAGATGCGGCCATCGGGCGCGGTGGCGAGGGCCGTGGGCATGGTGAGCCCACCTCGGAAGATGGTCTCGGCATAGCCTGCGGGAAGTGTGGTTGCCATGAGGCGGCGGGGTTCGAGGAGGTCGATGCGCGGTCTGGGCTTGGATTTGTGCTTTTCACGCCGGTTATTAGTACTTGTGCGCATCTTCCCTTAAGGCCTGTTGAAACTAGATTTCAGGACTGCCGCTCCGCAATTCAAGATAACACACTTTCGGGCGGAATTCTCAAATCTAAGGCAGTATTTGTCGAAATAGAGCCGGCGTGGGGCTTAGGTGCGGAAGGAGAAGGGGATCGACGAAGATCTCGATGGCTTGGGAATCCGGTTTGGAAACCTTTAGCCGCAGGGAATGTGTCAGAACCGAACGTGGCAGGGTGTTTACGGAGTTTGGGTAGGGGTCGATTGGTGTCTGGCGCGCATCAAGGGTGTCAACCCATTTGATCACCGCCAAACCGTTCAAGGGGCTATGGGTGCGTCTCATAGAGCTGTTGCGCTCACAACGATAGGCGCCGATGACTTGATCACCGTCCATAATCACCAGGTCGTCCGTATGAACCAGTTGATCTACTACCGCGTACACCAGTGCGGTTGAGTCATCCACCTGTTTGTAAATCATTGCAGAGGCCAGCCATGGATGCTCAATGTCCGGTTTCGTTTGCAGGCGCTGCAGACCCGCAGATAAGGATTTGCTTAGATACGCGCAGACTGCGGCCCACAATCCATTGTCCTCGGGCCTGCTCCAGTCCGTCGCCTGGCTGTATAAATCAATCAATGTACCGATCTTGTGCTCGCGTTCCTCGGCCCGTGCTTTTGCCACGCGTGCGGTCTGGAAGCGTTGCAAGGAACAAACGACGATCGCCGCGCCGGCTGCGGCTGCACCCATTCTCCAACTGACGCTCCACAGCAGCTTCTTCCACGAGCGCCTAACCTCGCGAACATCGTGGACGGCCATTCCGCACTCGGGGCATTGGGAAGGCGTGGCGAGAATGTCGTAGCCACATTTCGCACAACGACCGCGCCGGATCCATTCACGCTGGATCCGCCACCGCCGGAGCTTGAACCGCCAGCGGATGGGCAGAATTGCGAAAACCCCGAGCAGCAGCTAGTCCGGCACGGCGCAATACCACCAGCGCATGCGCCGGCCGGTCCCCAGGGCATCTTTCCCCGAATACCATTGCAACCCCAGCAGGTTCCAATGGTGCTCGGCCCACTGCATGAGCAACGAGTCAATGGCGGCGTCACGCGGATTGCCGCGCTCGAAGATCCAGGGCGTTGTGGTCCATTCGCTTCGGTCGGATTTCCGAAGGATCGGATCGGTGGGAATGTATCGGACAATCTGAATACAACCGCGTTCGGACGCAACGAATGTCTTGCCGCTTTCATCCTGGAGCGAGAGCTTCTCCTCGGTGATGGAACTGCATTCCCAGACGACCACCACTGCCAGGAAGAGGAGCAGGGAGAGGAGTGTCAGGGCGTTTAACAGATGTCGGAAGATCCGCCGCACCGGCTCATCCTACCGCGCATCTGGCGGCGGGGAGTCATCAGATTAGAGTTGGTCGAACCTGTAGCGCACCATCACAGCGGCTGGACTAGGGCCGGGTTGTGGGACGCGTTGGCTTGGCGGCGTCGAGGTTGCGGAGCATGGTTGCGATGTCGGTTGTGGGTGCCTGGCAGGAGTAGCCTTCGCAGACGTACGCGGTGGGTTTGTTGTCGATCATGGTGATGCCTTTCAGGAAGTTCATTGGCGTGGCAAGGAAGTCCTGACCAGCGCCGCCGTCGGCGCTGAGGATGATCTTGTCGGGGACGAAGCGGCTGTGGACGGCGAGCAGCATGGCCCGCAGCTCGGGCGAAGCCGGCTTTCCGGCCAGGACGACTTGCTTGACCTTGGAAGTGGAAAACTCGTAAGCAATGAGCATCTGAGGCAGGGCCATGGGGTAGCGATTGATGCGCTTGGCGAAGAAGTCGAGCGTTTGTCGGCCTTGCTTGCGCAGGGATTCGTTGTCGGTCATCTGGGCGATGCGGAAGAGATTGAGGGCGGCGATGGAGTTGCCGGCGGGCTCGGCGTTGTCGTGGTCGTCCTTCATGCGCAGGAGCACGCTGGCATCGCCGCCCGCGCTGTCGAAGTAGCCGCCTGCGGGATCGAGGAATAGCTTGTTTTGTTGGTCTTGCAGTGCAATGGACAGTTGGAGCCATTTGATGTCGAGCGTTGATTCGTAGAGGTCGAGGAGGCCTTTGATGAAGAAGGCGTAGTCACTGAGGAAGCCGTCGACTTTGGCCTGGCCGTCGCGGTAGCGGCGGGTGAGTTTGTGAGAGTTCGAGTCATAGAGGTGAGACTGGATGAAGGTCGCGGCATTTACGGCGGCGGTGGCGTATTGCGGTTTGTCGACGATGACGCCGGCGCGGGCAAAGGCGGAGATCATCAGGCCGTTCCAGGCGACGATGGTTTTGTCGTCGAGGCGCGGGGCAGGTTTCAGATTGCGCGCTTCGAACAGCTTTTGGCGGCATATTTTTAGAAGCTGGCTGTTTTCGTCGGTTGCGTGGGCGGCGAAAAGAACGTTGCGGCCGGTGAATTCTTTTCGCGGATCGACTGTGACATTGCCATTGGGCTTGACGCCGTAGGCTTCGTTGAAAACGGGCGCGTCGGGGCCGAGAAGGGTTTCGATTTCGGCGGCGGTCCAGACGTAAAATCGGCCTTCGGCGCGATGGTCGGGGGCTTCAGCGGAGATGGGGCTGTCGGCGTCTTCGGCCGAGTAGAACTGACCATCGGGGCCGGTGAGGCTTCGTAGGACGTAGTCGAGAATATTTTGCGCAGTGTCGGCGAAGAATTTATCGTGGGTGATCTGATAAGCATCGAGATAACAGTTGGCGAGCTGTGCCTGGTCGTACAGCATCTTTTCGAAGTGGGGGAGGAACCAGCGGCTGTCGGTGGAGTAGCGATGGAAGCCGCCGCCGAGCTGGTCGTGCATGCCGCCGTTGGCCATAGCCTTCAGGGTGGCGAGGACCATGTCGCGGGCGGCGGGTTCGCCGGTTTGTGCGAAATGGTGCAGAAGGAAGTTGAGGCCCACCGGCTGGGGGAATTTTGGAGCGGAGCCAAAGCCGCCGTTGGTCTTGTCGAACTCGGCCTGCAATTGCTGGAAGGCAAGATCGGTTGAAGCCGGATTGATGGCAGTGGGTTGCGTCGCGGGTGAAGTGGTGGCGGTGAGGACTGCCTTGGCGATTTGATCTGCCGAGCCGAGGAGCTTTTCACGATTGTTGGTCCAGGCGTCGGTGATCTTGGGAAGGAGGGTCTTTAGGCCGGTCAAGCCGTCTTTGTTGTCGGCGGGGAAATAGGTGCCGCCAAAAAAGGGTTTGCGGTCGGGGGTAAGGAACATGGTCATTGGCCAGCCGCCGCTGCCGGTGGTGGCCTGGAGAAAAGTCATGTAGACCATGACCTCGATTTCCTCGGAGTCGATC
>JBBRHH010000443.1:0-5364 GCA_038222915.1 Tepidisphaerales bacterium | reverse complement strand
ATGTTGTAAAGGCGGTGGCCATTGTCCGAAGAGATGAAAATCATCTCGCGAATGGCCTGCGGAAGACAGGCCGAACCGAGGATCAGATCCGCCAGCGGAATGGAAACATATTGATACCGCTTTGACACCTTCGGAAGATAAGCGGAAAGGCTGACTTCGTTGGAGCGTGCGCCGTCGCCGGGGCCGTATTTCCGGCCATCGTCGCGCAGGGCAATTTTCAGATCGGTCGGACCTTCGTTGTCGGAGCAGATCCAGAAGCCGATCGTCTTGTGGTACCTGCTGTCATCGCCATCCCACGAGCCGTTGTTTCCCTTCCAGGCGAATCCCAACATGCCGGGCCCTTCGACGGCGAGCCGCAGATGGGTTGAACCGGAGAGGGGCTTGTCGTGGCTGCGCTCACCGTTGATCGCGTCCTTGTGCCAATTGACAACGCCGCGCCCGTTGTCGTTTTCCCCATCCCAGAGCATCCGATCCTGCACGTCGGGCATCAGGATGAGCGGGATGACGCTTGCCTGGCAGACGCTGTCTTTGGTCGCGCGAACGGTGAAGCCGGCCTGCACGGGCAATTCGCGGGCGAGCAGCGGATAGTTCGACTCGTTATTTTCCTTCTGGTCGATCTCCTGGGCGATTTTCTTGGCCTTTTCGATCGCCGGGTTCAATGAATCGGCGGTGGGATCAAACGTGGCGGTGTAGAGTCCATCGACGGGCGTCATCGCCAGGTCGCCCGGGCCGCCGAGCGGGGAGAGATCGATCGTGAGGGTTGAACCCTGCACGGCTTTGGCGGTGAAGGTCATTTTCTGATGGCCGAGAACCACCGCCGGCGGATTGGCCCGCGCCGCCGATCGCGCCGTCGCAGTGGGTGGCGTCCCGCCGCGATAGAGCTCGCCGTTGATGCAGGCGTAAAGAGTCTCACCGTTGGCACTGGCGCTCAGGGTCGCGCCCTCGGCCACCCATTCGTTCACATACAGTCCGGAATTGAGCGGCTTCCACGTTGCGAAGGCGTCGGCGGAAGTGCCGGCGCGAACGCCATCTTTTTGCGGGTCATAGCTGAGAACGCGTTCGACGCCGTCGGGGCCGACCCCGGCCCACAGCGCCGAGACGTTGTGTCCGTCGCCCGGCCCTTTGCCCTTGCTGCTGACGCCGACGTCGTGGGTGACGAACAAACCTCCGATGGCCGTCCCGCACCAAACGCGCTTGCCACTGAGTTGGCTGACGACGAGGGAAGTGGGGTTTTCAACATTGAGGACGCGGAACCATTTTTTCCCACCGTCGACCGCGCGATAGAAGCCGGTTTCCGAACCGCCGGCCGGATGCGCGCCCCACATGAAAAAATGTGATCCGACCAGGGTGAGATCGCCGACGCCGTAATCCTCCGCGAACTTGCGCCAGGTTCGACCCGAGTCGATCGACATGGAGATGCCGGCGTTCTTCGGGCCGTGCGTGGCGAAGATCGTCACGTGCGTCAGGTCATACGGATAAAACGCGAGGGCGTAAATATGCGGATTGGCGAGGCCCTTGCTGGCGTTGCCAAGCGGCGTCCAGGTTTTGGCGCGGTCGGCGCTGAGGAAAACGCCGTTGGCATCCGTGCCGGCGTACATCACATCGGGCCGAAGCGGATCGATCAACAGCGCCGTGACAACGCCAAGTTGTTCCGCCGCGCCAGTGCCCGGAGAAATGTAATTCAGCCCGCCGTCGGTGGTGATGAACCATCCGCCCTGCGTCCAGACGTAAGCGGTCAGCGGATCGGTTGGCGAAGGGAAGACGCGCTGAGCGTCGACGACATCTTTCACCTTCACCCAGGCAACGCCGGTGTTGTCCGCGGCGGATGAAATACTTGAGAGGATGAGAATTCCGAGAAGGAGAAAAACGAACCGGGAAAATGGCAAAGCGAGCTTCATCGGGCACCAAAAGTGTTTGTCGATCGTACAGACGGGTTTGTTCTCAGAGCCGGCGACCACTCATGGCTTTCCCAGCACAACCGTTTTGGAAAACTGACCGTCGCCGTCTTTCGCCGGGAGCGGGACGACCGCGCGTTCTTCGGAGAAAATCGCCGTCGGCTTGCCGTCACCGTTGTCTTCGAGGGCTGGAATTTCGGTGAGAACGCGCCGGCCGATCCACCCCTCCTTATTGGTTGGGTCGTTATTCACCTCTCTCGGCTCGGGATCGCCGGCGATCATCTGCTTGTCGGCATACAGATGGTGAAACGCGTCCTGGAATACCTTGCCATGCACCGTCACCGCGCCGCCCTTTTCCAGAAACTGATTTTGATACCAGTGAATTGTATCGGCAGCTGCCTTATTGAAGGCATCGAGCACATTTCCATTTTCGCCCTGAAACGCCCGCAGGAGGAATTCGCAGAGGTAGGTGTCGCCGCGCATTTCGGCAACGGAAGTGGCGGTGATAATGACCCGGCCTGATCCCTTGAGCGATTTGGCCCAGGGCGAACTGCTCGGCGCGGTATTGAAGCACACGAGCGTTTTCGCGTTCAATCCCGCCAGCGCCCGGGCCACCTCCACATCGCTGATATCCTTACCGGTCAGGCTGAACTTGCTGACATTGAGTGCATCGTATTGATGCCCGATCCAAACGAGGACCACCTGATCTCCCTCCTTGCTCTCCTTCACCAGCGATTCCAGGGCGGTGAGCACATTTTCCCGCGTGGCCATTTCCGCGCTGGGAATCGGGGGGATTTCCTTCGGTTGCGGCACCTTCGCGTCGGCGCCGAGTGAATCGTCTCCGGGTACGGCCGGCTTGTTGGGGCTGTGCAATGTCCGTACGTTCGCCTGCGGGAATTTGTAGGTCTCGACCAGCAGCTTTTCCCAGCGCAGGCGCCAATCGTTCAACCGGTCGGCCGCGCCGATGTCATGGCCCGGATCGCCGCTGACGATGAGCGCCCTGCATTCGCCGGCGCGCGAAAGAGCCGCCAGCGACAGGACGAGCAATATGGAAACCGCAGCCGTGCGAAACATCGTTTGCTCCGAAGGTTCAATGCGTCAGGCAATAGATCACGATATTCACGCCAAGCTGGATCGACTGGGTGCATGCGGTTCGGTTGAGGTTTCCGAATCCGACCCAGCCGCAGTGAATATCGCCGCTGGTGACCATGCACATCAGCCGGCCGGTGTCCTTGTCAAACAATCCCATGGCGGGATGATCGACGCCCTGGGCGTGGGGCACGCGCGGCAGTTTGAAGAAGCAGTTGAAAATTTCGTGATCGTTGGGCACCGGCCGCATCGGATTTTCGGGAAACACCCGGGCCATCTGCTGCACGAAGGCCGTATAGAACCGATCGCCACTGCCCGGCACGCTGGACTGATTGAGCACACAGTCATCACCGTATAGAAATCCGCCTCGAAGTAGATATTCCCGCAACGCCTTCACATTCTCTTCCGAGAAATCGAACTCGCCTTCGGACGTCATAAACACGAAGGGATACTGGCACAGTTCGTCGGGCTTATCGAGATTCACCACCACCAGGTCGGTCAGGATATTGACGTTGGTCAGCTTCTTGACGGCGTCGCGCAGCTTCTGGTCGCCGATCAGATGCACGTCCCATTTATCCGGCACACTTTCATGGCATTGAAACTGAAGCCGGGGGAAGAAAAACTGGCCGGTGCGGACCAGATCGTTTCCCTGCTGGCGGTCGGGGCCGACGGTTCCGGTGGTTTTGCCGCCGGGCGGAACAGTATGGACAAGATCGCCTGCGGCCGCATCGGCGGATTTATCCGTTGTTGGCTTTGCAGGCGGATTGGCAGCCGGCGCATCGGCGGCGTGGGAGCAAGGCGTGACTCCGATGAGCAGCGACAGGGCGAGAAACGCCGCCGTGGTGACTCTATCGAATCTCGTGATACGGGAAGCGCTTGAGTCTGATAATTCCATGTTCATTATGCCAGTCCACCTTTCTTGCGGAGAAGCCATTCGAACGACCAGGCCGCGGCAATCAGCAGCAGCAGGGCGGGGGCGTCCCACAATGCATGTTCTTGTACAAAATCCATCAGTTTCCGCCGTGTCCTCGATTCCTCGATGATCGATGCAATCGCCTTTTGCGGATTGCCGGTGAGATCGAGCGTGCCGTTGCCGCCTTCGGCGATTCGGCCCAGGGTTGCGACGTCCATTGCCAGGTGCGTCATCTCGCGGGAGAGATCGGTGACTGCGAACGCCGTGTGCGCTTCCATCGGCTCGCCGCCGGGCAGTTCGGCGCTGACGCTCACGTCATAGTCGCCCTTGTCGGCGGGCTTGTAGACGGCTTCGTACACGCCGTCTTCGCGCAAGACCCAGGGCAGATCGAGTTTTTCGGTGTTGCCGAACCGGTCCTTTACAACGGCGGCCACCTTGGCGTTGTTCGCCGGTCGGTGCGATTTGTCGAGGACCTGGGCGATGAGCGTGACCGGTTGCCGCACGCTGGCGACCTCGGTATCGGTCGACGCGCTCACAAATTCACGCGAGCCGACGGACACCCAGCGGATCATGTGTTGCCAGAAGCGGTGGAAGGTGTCGTCATCGCTCTTGCGAAGCATCCGCCAGCGCCAGGTGTTGGCCGGCGCGAACGCCACCGCCCGGCCGTTGCCCACTTCCTGCACCGCGAGCAAAACCGAAGGAATTCCATTCGCCCCTGCGGGCCCTGTGGCCAAAATGGTTGCGCCGGGCTTGGCTTCGTACAGCGGGTTGAAGCCTTTCAGGGTGGGCATCAGCGCCCATTGCGCCAGATTGTCGGACGGGTCGGACGTGAGCCGCAGGATTTCATGGTCCGAGCCTGCCGCCGTCAGCTTAAATGTATATTCGCCTTCGACGAAATCAGTCGAGGTTGCGCCGGGTTGCAGGCTGACCGGCAGCAGATCGGCGAGGGGTGTGGTTTGATATCCGCCAAGGTTGAACGAATCGACGCCGCCCAGCATCAGCAATCCGCCGCCCCGGGTCTTGACGAAATTGGAGATCAACTGCAACTGCGCGGCCGTGAAGAACGACGCTTCGACGTCGCTCAAAATTACCGCCTTGTAGCGGCCAAGCTGCTGGTCGGTCTCCGGAAAGCCTTCCGTCAGCAGGCTGTCGTCATCGGCGCGCTGGTAGAACTGTCCCTTCCCCAGGCGAAGCAGCGTGACGACCTTGAACATCGGATCATCGCGCATCGATCGGCGGATGAATCCATATTCATGTCGTGGAGAGCCTTCGACAAACAACACCTCCACCCGCCCCTCCTTCACTTCAACTTCGATCGCACGCTGATTGTTCGCCAGGGCCACTTCACCGGGAACCGGCGGAATTTCCAGTTGAAGATGCGCCGTCCCCACGCGCTGCGGCATAAACGACAATCGCACCAGCACTGGTTCTCCCGTCGCCGATACCGGAACCGCCGCCGACTTCAGC
>JBBRHH010000442.1:0-5365 GCA_038222915.1 Tepidisphaerales bacterium | reverse complement strand
AATGAGTGCCCGCCGCCAAGAGAGGTATCACATGGATCCACAACACCGCGTTGTCATTGTACGAGGCGGCTTCGGCGGGCTCTTTGCCACCCGTGCCTTGAAACGAGCCCCGGTGGGTGCGGCTGTCGGGCATCCCTGCGCGGCTGCTATGGCTGCTAGTTCATCTGTTCTCCGTGGTTCAGTTCCAGAACAGGCTTTTGGTGCTGATGCAGTGGACGTGGAGCTACATCACCCGCAATCAATCGGCACTCTTGATTCCCGAGAGGAATGCGGATTGCTCGTCGACGGAAGTTTCTGAGGCGGCTCAATCTCCGCTCCGGGCTACCGAAGATAGCGGGGCAACGAAAGTGAGGTACGGCACATGACACTCTCGACGACTCTCGCGCCACCCGCACTTGATGAACTGTGTATTAACACCCTTCGTTTCCTTGCCGTGGACATGGTTCAAAAAGCCGATTCGGGCCATCCCGGTCTGCCCTTGGGCTCCGCGGCAATGGCATACACGCTGTGGGATCGCTTCTTGAAAGTGAACCCGTCCGACCCTCACTGGCCTGACCGCGATCGCTTCGTGCTCTCGGCGGGTCATGGGTGCGCGTTATTATATGCACTCCTGCACGTCACCGGATTTGATCTTCCAATGTCGGAGTTGAAGCGATTTCGACAATGGGGCAGCCGGACTCCCGGCCACCCGGAATACAGCAAAACGCCCGGCGTGGAAGCGACCACCGGCCCGCTCGGTCAAGGTTTTGGCAATGCCGTTGGAATGGCCATTGCCGAGATGGCGCTCGCCGCTCGTTTCAATCGGCCGAGCCATGTGATTGTGGATCACCACACGTATGTCCTGGTCAGCGACGGCGATCTTATGGAAGGAGTTTCCTCCGAGGCCGCTTCTTTGGCAGGCCATCTGCGTCTGAACAAGCTCATTGTCTTCTATGCCGATAATCACGTTTCGCTCTCCGGCAGCACCGACCTGATCTTCACCGAAGACCGGATGGCGCGGTTCGCGGCTTACGGCTGGCATACCCAGCGGGTGGAATGCGGCAACGACGCAACTTCCGTGGCCGCTGCCATTGAGGTCGCACAAGCAGAAGGAGAAATTCCCCGGCCAGTCGAATACGGCAATGACGCTGAGGCTCTGGCGGCGGCGATTGGAGCTGCCCGCGCGGAGGAAGACCGTCCGTCGTTCATCGCCGTTCGCACTCATCTCGGATACGGCAGCCCGCACAAACAGGACACGTCTGCCGCCCACGGATCGCCATTGGGCGTCGAAGAAGTGCGCCTGACCAAGGAGCGCCTGGGCTGGCCTGTCGAACCGTCGTTTTATATTCCTCCGGAAGCTCTGCAACATTTTCGTGAGATCGCCAACCGGGGCGTAACGAAGCAAAGAGAATGGGAGTCCGCTTTCCAGGCCTACGCGGATGAATACCCCGACTTGGCCGCCGAGTTCCAACGTGTCATTCAACGAAAACTCCGTGAAGGATGGGACGACGACCTTCCCATCTTTCGCCCGCAGGACGGACCGGTTGCCACTCGCGTTGCTTCCGGCAAGGTGCTTAACGTTCTGGCGAACCGTCTGCCCGAGATCATGGGTGGAGATGCAGACTTGGCCCCCAGCACGCATACGCTCATCGAAGGAAGCGACAATTTTGAGCCCCGCCACCGGGCCGGACGCAATCTCCGCTTTGGCGTTCGTGAACACGCCATGGGCGCCATCATCAACGGAATGGCCTTGCATCGCGGACTCATTCCCTATGGTGCCACGTTCTTGATCTTCAGCGACTACATGCGTCCTCCCATTCGGCTGGCGGCGATGAACGGGCTTCCGGTGATCTATGTCTTTACCCACGACAGCATCGCCATGGGCGAAGATGGACCGACCCATCAGCCGGTTGAACAGTTACTCGGGCTGCGCTCCGTCCCGGGTTTGACGGTCATTCGACCTGCGGATGCCAACGAAACTGCCGCTGCCTGGCGGATTGCCGTTGCGTCGGGGAATCATCCGACGGCTTTGATCTTGTCGCGACAGAAACTCCCGGTGCTTGATTTGAATTTATTTCCAGCCATTCCCGAGGGTGTGCCGCGCGGCGGCTACATCCTTGTCGAGGCTGGCAAAGGCGCGCGGCCGGACATCATTCTGATTGCCACCGGCTCGGAGGTACACCTGGCATTGAACGCGCGCGAGCAATTAGCCCACAAAGCCGTGAAAGCCACGGTCGTCAGCCTGCCGTGCTGGAGCCTGTTCAAGGCGCAGCCCGAGTCCTACCAATCTCAGTTGTTGCCGCCAGGGATTCCCACGGTTGTGATCGAAGCTGGCGTAACGCTCGGCTGGGAAGCTTACCTCGGCCCTCAAGCGGCTGTCCTTGGCGTGGATCGCTATGGCGCATCCGCGCCCGGCGATGTGGTGATGCGCGAGTATGGCTTCACCGTGGAAAACGTGTGCCAGCATGTGATGGCTCTCCTCAAGGAAACGAAAATCGCTCCTATAAGTCGCAGTCGAAAGCGTTCGACCAAAGCAATCCGATTGAAACGGGTGCAGGATAAGCCGGCACGAAACGATGGCTTGCGCGTCTTGATCGATCGAGCGTTGCCACGCGGTTTAACCAAGCAAAGCGTGGCGGTCGATTTGTGGATGAAGGATCTGGCGCCGAGCGCAGCATTGAGCAAGTGGTTTGATCACGATCCCATCGCCAGGTGGAAACAGTTTCAGGTTCGTTACCGCAAAGAACTGGTTAAGAAGAAGGACGCCCTGGAGCGGTTGAAGCAGAACGTGAACGGACGCACGGCCACGCTGGTGTATGGCGCCAAAGATGAGAAGCACAACGAGGCAGTGGTCTTGAAAGAACTTCTCGAGGCAACGCTTTGACGCTCGGGAAAGCCCGTGGAGGCGTCGGAATGACACAACCTGCCCCCATCGTGTTTCTGCTTGATGTCGATGACACTCTGCTCGATAACGATCGGATCGAGGCTGACCTCAATCGCCACCTTACCCAAGCGTTCGGCGCTGCGCGCCACGAGCGCTACTGGGCGATCTTTGAGAAACTGCGCCTTGAGCTCGGCTACGCGGATTACCTTGGTGCCTTGCAGCGTTATCGAATCGAGAACCTGCACGACCCGCATTTCCTGCAGATATCCTTCTACCTGTTGGACTATCCGTTCGCTAATCGTATGTACCCGTCCGCGCTGGATGTGATCGCGCAGCTCCGTGGCTGGGGCCCGACAGTCATCGTGTCTGACGGTGACGTAGTATTCCAGCCGCGAAAGATCGAGCGATCCGGATTGTTCCAGGCGGTTGACGGTCATGTGCTCATCTATATCCACAAGGAGCAGGAACTGGATGACATAGAGAAACATTACCCGGCCCTTCACTACGTTCTGGTGGACGACAAAATCGACATCCTGACAGCGGTGAAGAAAATCTGGGGAAAACACCTGACCACGGTTTTCCCGCGCCAGGGCCACTACGCTCGCGACCCCAAAGCAACGGCCGCGTACCCGGCTGCTGACATCACAATCGAATGCATCGGCGACCTGCTCCAGTTCGATCTGCCCGCCGTGTTCGCCGCCGGTCACGCCGGCACGCCCAAGTCCGTATCGGAGTCTACTTAGTTAGGAGAGAAATCATGAAAGCAACCCAAAAACTCCACGATATGGGCCAGAGCCTCTGGCTCGATAACATCACCCGAGGATTGTTGAACACCGGTACGCTTCGCCGTTATGTCCAGGAGTTTTCGATAGCCGGGCTCACATCGAATCCAACGATCTTCGACCATGCCATCAAGGATAGTCACGACTACGACGACGCCATCCGTCAGAAAGTGAAGGATGGCAAATCAGGTGAGGCGCTATTCTTCGAGCTGGCGCTGGAGGATCTCAGGCAGGCGGCCGATTTATTTCGGCCGATTCACGATCAGACGAACGGCGTGGATGGCTGGGTGTCACTGGAGGTCTCGCCCATGCTGGCCCATGACACCGCCGGTACGATCGCCGCAGCCAGGGAACTCCACGCTCGCGCGGGAAGGCCCAACCTCTTTATCAAAATTCCAGGCACCAAGGAGGGTATCCCTGCCATCGAGGAAGCGATCTTTGCCGGCGTGCCGATCAACGTGACACTGCTGTTCTCCCGCGAACACTACGTTGCATCTGCCGAGGCGTATCTGCGCGGCATTGAGCGGCGCATCGCCGTCGGGCTAAATCCCGAGGTCGGTTCCGTTGCCTCGATGTTCATCAGCCGCTGGGACGTTGCAGTGAAGGGCAATGCGCCAGAGGCGCTGCGCAACCAGCTCGGGATCGCGATCGCGGGTCAGGCCTATGAGGCGTACCGCATTTTGCTCGACTCGCCACGCGTGCAGCGCATTCTCAACGCCGGCGCTCGTTGGCAACGACTCCTGTGGGCAAGCACCGGAACCAAGGACCCCAAAGCCTCCGACACGCTGTACATCCAGGCGCTCGCGGCACCATTCACCGTGAACACGATGCCCGAGGCCACGTTGAAAGCGCTGGCCGATCACGGTGAGATCGGCCAGGCGTTATCCACATGTGCCCGCTCCTCCAATGAGGTGTTGGCCAAGTTCGCCAAGGCCGGGATTGACACCGACGCCGTGGCCGCCCAGCTCCAGGACGACGGGGCCAAGGTGTTCATCAAGTCCTGGAACGAATTGCTGGCTTCCATCGCGTCCAAACGCGAGGCGATCAAGAAGGTTGGTTGAGCCTGGTACAATGGAACCCGCCCTTACGACGACGTGAATCGATGAGTAAGACATTTGCGAACGTGACAAAAAAGAGAAAAATAATCGTGATTTTAGGCGTCGTTGCCTTTGTTCTGGTCGCGGTTGGCGTGTTGTTCGTCTACTCCGGCGTTTACAGCGTCGCCGCCGCGAAATGGCACCCCGCAATAGAAGGCCAACTTCTCAATACGGTCATGGTGCAGTCTGTCCGACATCATGCGCGATCCGTCCAGGTTCCGGCCGGCATCGATCTACACGACCGAGTGTTGGCGGAAAAGGTTGGCGGCGCCTACGCGAAGGCTTGCCAAACCTGCCATGGCGGGCCTGGGACCAAGCCCGATCATTGGATATATCTCTACCCACCGGCGCCAGACCTTACGAGTGCGAATGTAGTCGACAAGTGGAGCGATGCCGAACTGTATTGGATCATCAAGAACGGCATCGAACACACCGGTATGATCGGGCTTGGGCCGACACACCAAGATGAAGAGATATGGTCTGTGAGCGCATTCGTTCGCCAACTGCCCGTCATGTCTCCCAAAGAGTACAAAGCGGCCGCAGACAAATACGCCGCCGCCAACAAGGGTGAGGAATAATGGGATCGTATTTCGAATAAGCCCTCATACGACGGCATGCAGTAA
>JBBRHH010000441.1:0-5370 GCA_038222915.1 Tepidisphaerales bacterium | reverse complement strand
CGTATTCGGTATGGATTTCGATGCCGGCCTCCGAACAAATTCGCACGATCCGCGGATATGACGAGGATAGAACGCCGATGGCGACTATATTTGGGGCGGCCTGCACGTTGTAGGAGACGAAGAACGGGCGCAGATGCGGCGCGGATGACGTCAAGGCGCGGAACAACACAAGATTCGAGCGCCGGTGCACGTCATCGACGATGAGAACCTTGGACGATGCCGCGGCGGCGGCGGCGGCCAACCAGTTGTCCGCTCGTTCGCACCGCCGCACCCCTTTCCCGATTTCTTCCTGTGCACCGACGGAACCATCGACAAACAGCAGTTCACAGTCAGGGGGTGCCACGCGGCCGAGCACTTCCGGATCGTACCAGCCATCGGGCGCGATGGGAATGTGGTGGAGGTAGTGGGGGTCGAGGAAGCTGTTGCTGAGACCGAGTTTGATCCTGCGGGCGTAGCCGCGGTTTTGCTCGATCGAGGCGTAGGGGACGCCCTGCTTCATGGCGTACTCAGCCAGGTAAGAGGTGCTTCGACCGCTGCCGAATTCAACCATCGACTTTGGCCGGACTACGGCGAGGATGGCCATAAGCAGCGTCCAGAATTCAAAGCTCTTCGTGCCCCACTGCAGGGCGCCCGACACATAGACGGCTTTTCTGAGGTGGTGGCGCGCCCACCAGAGGGCGGTGTGTTCGCGCAGCCAACCCCGGTTCTGTCCGATCGACTCGGCCGTGTCGAGGAGTCTACGGAGGGCTTTGGACGGCATGGTCAGTTCGCTTGGTTCTCCCTGCCCCTCCGCCCGGCGGCGACCGGCCGGGAGAAGGGATCGATCCAGCACTGGTTATTCAAGTCCAAGTACAGCTCCATTGATCATTGACTCTTGCTCCGGGATTCGATGTAACCTCAGAAGTGTATCAAAGCGGCGATTGCCCGGCTTATTCGTGGTAAGCGGACATTCGTCTCAGGTATGGCTCCGGCTGAAATATGCCGCCCAGAAACGGGCCTTCGGGGCCGTTTTAATTTGTGTCGTCCCTGGCCCCGGAGACACCCCGACCTGTTCGTGCCGAATCCCTCCTGGGGACCAGGGTGAGAGTGTTAAGCTTTAAAGGAATGCCTCAGAGGTTGTGAGGTTTATCCCGCCAGGCGCCGGCGTAGCTCAGTTGGTAGAGCATCTGATTTGTAATCAGAGGGTCGGGGGTTCAAATCCCTCCGCCGGCTCCAGATATAGGTATTTGAATCCACAGCTTACAAGGAAAATCCGAATCACGCAGATTCGGATTTTTTCTTGGTGTACGTAGGACTGTACCTGCACGGAACGTCAATCATCAATTTCTTGGTCTCCTCTCCGTTGCTATGAACGTATCTGGCAGTTTTGTTGATGTCGGTATGGCCAGCGAATTTTTGAAGGCTGAACGAGTCCAGTTCGAGCGCTAGACGGGTTAGACGACCGTGTCCTTGTCACCCGGATCTTGAATAGTCTCTCGAGGCTGTACATCGACTTCGGCGGACGGCTTGCTGAAGCCGAAGCTGCCTTGCGTCGAGTCTTGCAGTTGGAAGCTACTATTCCTGATCGTCATGCAGAAAGTACGCTGGCGAATCTGGCGGAAGTGCGGCGGATGCGCGGCGATGCTAGTGGTGCGCGTCAACTCTATGCGCAAGCATTCGATGCCCTGAAGCGCGACCCCCAATCGACGCCTGTACGAATGGCGCCACTGCTCGAAGGCGTAGCGCTTCTTGACGTGGACCAGGGAAGGACGGATGAAGCGCTGGGACATTTCCAGCAGGCGATCGCGGTTTGGGAGCGGGAACTCGGGGTGGAACACCCACACTTGATTACTCCGCTCGTCAACATGGGCCGGCTGTTACTGAAGGCGAAACGGGCGGCAAGCGCGGACGCGCCCTGCAACGGGCGCAGAAGATTGCCGAGTCCAAGCTCGGCGCAGAGCATCCAGTGCTGGTGGAGATCCTTAGAGACCAGAGTTCTTGTTTTGCGTAAGACCAAGGATCGCAAGCTTGCGCGTGAGTTGGAACAGCGGTATCAGGGTATCGCGGCCCGGCAGTCCGACCGGGTTGCGGCAAGTGCGCGGGTGAATGTGTCTGACTTGATCAATGAATCGAGCGTGGCCGATCGTGACCGGGGGAGGAAGGCGTCGAAGAAGGAGTGAGGCGGAGCGATGTTGAGCCGAGTTGCCGTGGATGATCGGACGGAGACGGATCTATCCACCTGATAACCCGGCCGTAGCAGGGGCGCAGCGCAGTGAAAGGATCGGAATGGGGGCCGGGCCCATCCGGGTTAGGTGAAACGCCCAATGTTTGAGGGTATGTGCAGCTTTTGCCTGCCCACGCACGATCCAGCGCTCGCTACAAGCAGTGGAGACGAGGGCCGTTCGCGTATGTATTTTCCGCGAAATATGGGACACTCGAAATTATGGCAGGCGTGAATCCAGTACCGGCTTCCACCATCGCGGGTCCGTTGATGCTCGGCAACCGGGGACAAAGTGTTCAAGACCTGCAGTCGCTTCTGAACAAGGCTACGGTCCCCAGCCCAGGCCTTGCCGTAGACGGCAACTTTGGAATAAAGACGGACGCGGCTGTCCGCGCTTTTCAGAAACGCAAAGGACTCACGGCGGACGGCATCGTTGGGCCACGCACAGCTCAGGCCTTAGGTGCCGGTTTTGTCCTCCAACGCCAGGTGCCGCCCAAACCTAACCCGCCGGGAACCCTTCCCCAATCCTCGACAGTCACGCCGGCGGCGGTTCTGGCCGGGGTCATCGCAAAAGAGCTGAAACAGATTGCGAGGGTGATCGACAGCAGTTTCGACAACGGTTTCGACGAAAACCCGGATGTGTTCACGCGCTCGAGAAAAGCTCTGAAGTTCGGCTTGAATCGGGCGCTGCTAGGCCTGGTCTCGGCAATGCGGGGCGGACTGGCTCCAGACCTAGTGGCCTTCGAGGTGGCATCGGTACTGGTCACGATGGCCGGGACACTGGGCGTTGTTGCGAATGAATTGAAAAAAGGGGGCGTGGACGCGTCCAACGTCACGACGATTCTGGCCGACTTCAGTACGAGGATTGTTGGGGTGCGGGACGTCGTCAGGAGGACGCTTGCGGGGCAACTCGAAGGCGGAGTGCGTGCAGGTAGCACCTTATTGCGGGATCTCCTCGGCCCTTTGTCGAATTGACTTGGTGGGCTTGAGCAGAACATAGTGCGCGGCTGCAGCGGCGAAGCCCTGCTAAGCTATTGATTTAGCGACATTCCGCAATTATTAATCAAAGCTCCGGCGGTTCAAATCCCTCCGCTGGTGCCATGAACATCAGTATGCCGGGCTCGTTGCATCAGGCGATCCACGTCATGAAAACAGCATTGAGAGCACACCAGCGGAATGACGAAATTCGGATGAAAAACCGGGCCCGCCGGAACCTGCTGCGTTGATTCGGAAGACGATACCCGGAGCCACTGGATCCGCGCGACGTCGGCGTGAATGCCTCTACGCATTGCCGTCCTTGCGCTTGCTGGATGTGCCGGGAAGGCATGAGGGATGTTCCGGCGCCGCGGGAGAGAGCGTTCTACCATCCTCTGGATGAATAACGCCGTGTCCGGGGCGGAATCTATTCGCGATTCGCGGCATTCCTTGCCAGAGGGGAATCGAAGATCAAGTTCGAAAGCCAGCCGCTTCCGGTTCACGAAGCAGTAAAGCAGGAACAGTGCAAGGGCGCCACACTGATGGACCTCGCAAAGGAAGTAGAGGGCGGCAAGACTCATTATGAGGCTGGGTTCAGGGTGGCGAACCGCAGCCGGGGCATGATGTTCAATAGTGCCGGAAAGACCGTGTCCATTGAAGACGAATTGGTGATTGATACCGTTCCCGCTGGCGCGTGCGATGCCTTCGCCAAGTTTGTAGCAAAGTGGCGACGAAGGTCAATGCCGGCGGTACTCCGGTCAAAAAGTGAGCTAACGGCGGAAGAAGACCGATTCCGCAGTCCGCCCCAGAATCCATTCGCGGTCTTCCTTCGATAGGAACGGCAAGCCCTCCCGCACCAGAGCGATAGAAGGCGCATAGCGGTGGCCGCCCTGCACCTGGAACGGACAGTCGCTGGCCCACATCATTCGCCGCGGACCGTAGTCCTCGAAGACCCGGCGAAACAGTGGCGCCAGGTCCGTGTACGGAGCCTGCTTCTTTCCCAGCGCGTAGAATGCCGAGGCTTTCACTTTCACGTTACGGTGCCGGGACAATCCACACAACAGCCGGACGTCCGCATCCTTTATAATTCCATCCGTGCCGATGCGCGCAAAATGATCGATCACCACGGGGGTGTCCGGATTCTTCGCGCACATGCGGTCGAGCGCGGGAAGCCCGTCCGGCCCAACCAGCGGGCACATGGCGAGGTGCTGTTCCGCCCCGGTCCGCCACATGGTCTGCATACCCGGGGCGTCCAGCCAAGTCCCCGGAGCGCCCCCTGCGACGATGCGAAATCCACGAACGCCCTGGCGCGCCAGCGTCTTCATTTCATTTGCTGGATCCGCTCCGGACGAGTCCACGATACCCACTCCGCTAAACGTCCCGGGATGGGCGCGCATGCAATCCAGCATGTAAGAATTATCGAAACTATAAAAGCTCATCTGGATGAGGACGATCTTCGCAACCCCGGCTGGCTTCGTATGCACGAAGAGGTCTTCTGGAGTGAATCGAGCGGGGGGATAATCGGCTTCTCCGGACGCACGCGGATAGCGGGTTCGATCATTCGTCCAAACGTGGACGTGGGAATCAATAGCCAATGGCATTTCTGTTGTTAGTATATTGCTGGACCCATGATACAGACACTTTCCGATCTGGTTGAGATCAACAGCATCAACCCCGCCTACCCTGGGGGCGTGACCGAAGAAGCCGTTGCCCAATACGTCGAACGTTTTTTTGCGCAGCGCGGAATCGAGACCTGGAGGCAAGAGGTGATGCCCGGCCGCAGCAACGTGATCGCGCGGCTTCCGGGGCACAATGCATCACGGCGGGTGGTTCTGGAAGCACACATGGATACCGTTTCCACCGCCGGCATGACGATTCCTCCGTTTGTTCCTGAAATTCGCGACGGACGGCTTCACGGGCGCGGGTCTTGCGATACCAAGGCCGGCCTCGCCGCTATGATGCATGCGCTCGCGGCCTTAAAGGAGGACTCCATCACGCCGCGGTGCGAGGTGTGGCTGGCCGCGGTGGTGGATGAGGAATTCTCATTTAGTGGGGTAGCGAAGTTTTGCGAAGGGCTGCGCGCGGATGCGGCGATTATTGCCGAGCCTACCGAGTTGCGTGCGGTGGTGGCATCCAAAGGAGTGCTTCGCTGGAAGATACGAACGGCCGGAAAAGCGTCGCACAGCTCTAAGCCG
>JBBRHH010000440.1:0-5373 GCA_038222915.1 Tepidisphaerales bacterium | reverse complement strand
CTGATAGTCCCAGCCGAGCCGGCCGGCCAGAACGAGGTGCTCGGGCACGTTGTGTTCAGATACCAGCCGACGATAGCTCTCAACAAGGCGGGGTAGATTCTTACGTGGCTCGATGGTTCCGACGTACAGGATGTACGGTTGCGGGATGCCAAGCCGCGTGAGGACCGTTTGTACCTCTTGCGGCGGAAGTGGGTGAAATTCATCTCCTACACCCAGGGGTATGACCCGAACGTGATCGGCCGAAATTTCCGGCATCAGGTCGAGTATAGCTTTCTGTGTCGCGCGCGATGGGACAATGACCAGATGCGCCCGGCGGATGCTCGCTTTCACAGCACGCTGAAAGGGTCTGCTCCGCCTTAAAGGAATGTGGCATTCGGGATGAGAGAAGAAGGTCATGTCGTGAATCATGACCAGGTGACGCTGCCGGCCTTGCCACAAGGGAATGAGGAACGCGGGGGAAAAGACCACGTCAGCACGCCAGAAGAGTGCGGCAAGGGGAAGAAGAATCTGTTGAAAGAGCAGCCGCGCCCAGCGCGGACGAAGGCTGAGGTAGGTGAGGGAAAAATTGCGGGGCAGCTTGCGGCGGAACAGTTGGCGGTCTTCATAGTTGGTGAAGACGCGGTATGAATTTGTGCGGTCGACCCGGCCCAGATGAAGGAGGAGCTGAATCATGTAGTTGTCCACGCCGGTCGGCTGCGGAAGCAGTGCCGTCATGTCGATCGCTACACGCACAGGATCGCCTCCGGATGGAAGACTTGGCCGGCGGCGGGCTGGTTGATCGGAGTTTGCATGAAGTGAATGCCGCGACAGTATTATCGGCCCAGCGCGATAGGATGTTCTCGTTCCTGTCGATGATATCGGTTGGAAACATCGATGAACATGCCGCCGAACCTCTCCATTGTCATCGTCAGCTACAACACGCGCGCTTTGACGCTGTCGTGCCTTCGATGTTTGTACGGCGAGTTGAGATTATCGGGGTTGGATCAGAAGAGCGAGGTTCTGCTTGTGGACAACGGATCTCGCGATGGAAGTGCCGATGCCGTTCGAGCCGAATTTCCGGCGGTGAAAGTGATTGCGCGCGGTAAAAATGAAGGATTTGGAGTTGCCAACAATCGCGGGATGGACCAGGCGCTTGGGGAGTGGATTGTGCTGTTGAACACAGACGCGTTTCCAAAACCGGGCGCGCTGGCCGCTCTTCTCACGTATGGCAATTCACATCCTGAGGCCGCGGTGATAGGACCGCGGCTTTTGAATCCGGACGGCACCTTGCAGGTTTCATGCTGGAAGTTTCCGACGCCGTTGCGGGCTTGGCTGGATTGTTTCGGATTGACAGTTGCGCTATCGGGCCACCCGTTTATCGGGGATTATTACTATTGGCCGCACGATCGTCAGAGATACGTGCAGTTTGTGGTGGGCGCGTGCATGTTGGTGCGACGCGCGGCGTACGAAAAAGTGGGCGGATTTGATCCGCGATTCTTTTTCTATGCAGAGGAGACGGATTGGCAGAAGAGGCTGACCGAAGCAGGCTGGCGGATTGCGTTCACGCCCGACGCCCAGGTGGTGCATCTGCGGGCTGCAAGCCGCGAGGACAAGGCCACGGTGAATCCGCACCTGTATCGTGGGGCGGATATTTACATGCAAAAGCATTATGGCCTCCTGGGCCTCCTGTCGATGCGACTGGCAAGTATTCTCGGGAACCTGACGCGCATGCTGTTCTGGTCAGTGGTGCCGCGGGAGAAGCTGGGGCAGAGAAAGACCTTGACCGCCAAGACGCGGCAGCATGGCTGGGTGCTTCTGCGCCAATTGACCCATTGGCCGGTCGACCGTGGTAAATCCAGCGCCGGAATGCCATGAAAAGAGTGCTATACGTATTTTGTGCGCAGGAGTTTTCGGGCGCGGAAATCACGTTTGAACGGATGATGCTGTTGAATCGCAGCCACGTGTCGGCGGCTGCTATTTGTCCGCCCGGTGCGCTCGCGGAACGGCTTCGGGAGGACGGTATCGAGGTCACCACCGCGGAGGAACTCACGCCGGTGTACGTTTCAGGCAGACCGGGAAACGCCCTGGCGCGATTGATCGGTTTGCCGGTGAAGCTTCTGCGGAGTACCGCCGTTATTCAAAAAGCCGTGCGCCAACAGGATGTAGATGTTGTGCATGTTTTAAACGTCGCCGCCGGCCTGTATAGCTTGCTCGCATGCGTCGTTTCGAAATTGCTGCGCGCGGGCGGGCGGCCGAAGTGGATCTGGACGACAAAAGACATGACCTATCCCGCGAGACGCGATTGGAAGATTGCCCGCGCGTGTTGTCGCGTATTTGATGCTGTAACAACCTGTTCTTTGGCGGCGGTGAAGGCGCACCCGAGAGACTGCCAGCAGATGCAATTCATTCACAACGGCGTCGATGCAGAGGAATTTCGGCCCAGGGCCGAAGCACGCACAGCGATTCGTGAACAATATGGCATTGGCGCAAAAACGATTGTGCTCGGGATTCTCGGCATTGTCAGCGAGTTTAAGGGACATCAATTGGTGCTGGAGTCGCTCAAGAGGATTCTCAGCGATGGACGTTTTAACGTTCATCTGCTCATCGTTGGCTCGATCTGGCCGCAACATGAACAATTTGTGTCGGGCTTACGAGCGTTTGGCGCGCGTCATGGCATGAGCCAGAATGTGACCTGGATTGGCAAGATAAGGAACATCGCGCCGATTTACAGCGGCCTCGACATTCTGATCAACAGTACGCTGCTGGCGCATGGGGAGCCCTTTGGCAACACGATCTGTGAAGCCATGTCATGTGAACGCGTGGTCCTTGCGCCGCGGGTGGGGGGCCCAACGGAAATTATCAGCGACGGGATTGATGGATTTCTATGCACGCCGGATAGCGCCGACGCCTTGACTGAAAGATTGCAATACATTTTGACGCATTGGACCGATATGCGCAGGATTGAACAGACGGCACGGCAGACCGTTTTAAATCGATTTACGATTGAGACGATGGTGGCAAATTACAATCGTCTCTATGCGGACGTTCTGGGGCGAGTTTGGTGAAGTTTAGTTCCAAATATTCACGCCTGAGCTGGTCGAGCGTCTTTCGCGGGGGGAAGCTTCGCCGTCACAGCGCGATCCTGCTCGGGGTGCAGATCCTTTACAAGGTGAGCGGCGTGCTCCTGCTCATGATCGTGTCGCGCCAGTTGTCGGCGTCCTCGATCGGCCTCTTCTTTTTTGCAACCGCGTTCGCTGAATCGTTTCTGCTCCTGGCCAATTTCAGCCTGAACATGATATTGATGCGCCGGGTGTCCGAGGATCCGGCGCATGCTTCGGCACATCTCGCCCCGATGCTTGGATTTCGACTGGTGAGCGGACCGGTTTATCTCGTATGCGTCTGCCTGGCGGCATTCGTCTTCAGCCACGCGGCGTGGCAGTTGATCGCATTGATCTCAGTGTTCACGTTGCTGGAAGACGTTTACTTCGTTTTTGTGTCGCTTTTCATGGCGGTGGAGAAGGTCGCGTATATCGCCTGGATTGGTATCACCGTGGAGGTCCTCTACCTGGTGCTCTTTGTATTCGGAATGCACCGACATCCCTCACTCGGGGTTCTGGTATGGGCGAACATGTTGCGATCGGCGGCGCTGGTGATCGCGGCGTTGTGGATGACGCGACGCTGGGTGTGCAAGCTACGCGTGACGTGGGACAATCGGTTGATCAGGTCAGGAACTCCCTTCTTGCTCCTTGCATTTCTTGGCATTCTCCACGGCAAGTTGGGAATTATCCTTCTCGGGCGACTTGGCAATTACAGCGACGTGGGTCATTTCCAGTTGGCATTGAGCTTGGCGCTGGCGGCCGTGTTTGCGCCGGCGGCGATCGGATCGGCGCTGTTGCCACGCCTGTCGGCCCAGGGATTGAGCGCGGCCAATCGGACCTCCATTGTCCGCGCCGGAACCTTCATTGCGATCCTCGGTGTGGTGGCGATGGCGGTGAGCTTCTTTTTTGCCGGGCCACTGACATGGGTGCTCTATGGCGTCCAATCGAGAGAAGTTGCGCCGCTGCTCCGCGCGTTATCCCCATTCTTCCTGCTGAATTTTATGGCCTCCTATTTTTCGATGGCATTGCAGGCGCTGCGCCGGGAGAGCGACGTCCTACGGTCAGTTATCGTCGTGGCGACGGTAAGCATTGTTGCATACATCGGGTTAATCCCGCCGTTCGGAGCAAATGGGGCGGTCTTTGCGCAAGATCTGTCGGCGATGGTGCAGGCCTGCATATTCGGCCTGCGCCTGCGGCAATTGTTCAAACAGCCGATTGAAGCGACCAGCGCTGTCTTTGCGCCTGCCAGCTCTCGTTAATAAAGCATCAAACGGGGACAGCATCTGACACCCCAACGGAGTCAAGTTTGGGTTCGGCATCAAATGTCCTGCGCAGCTCCACGCGCTTGGCAAGATAGAAGAGCACCGGGAAGACAACTAGTTCCATAAGGAAACTGACGGCGAGGCCGCCGATCATTGGAGCAGCGAGGCGGCGCATGACATCCGCGCCCGTGCCGTGGGCCCACAGCAGCGGGACATGTACGACAACGGCGGCGGCCACCGTCATTGTCTTGGGCCGAATTCGCTTCACCGCGCCTTCGTGAACGGCGTCGTACAGGTCGCGCGCATTGCGCATGCGACCGTCGACCTTCCGGCGATTGAAGGAGGTGTCGAGATAGAGGAGCATCACCTGGCCGGTTTCAGCGTCGAGACCAGCGAGGGCGATGATGCCGATCATGACCGCCAACGACAGGTTGTAGTCCATCATCCACAGAAACCAGAATGCGCCGATGAGGCTGAATGGGATTGCCAGTAGAACGACGGCGACCCGGAACCAGCTCCGACTGCTGGCGTAGAGGAGCAGGACAATCAGGATGAAGGCGATGACGCTGGCGGCGATCAGGCGCGGGCGGGTCTTTTCCCAATATTCGAATTGGCCGGAAAATACGATGGTGTAACCGGGCGGGAGTTTGACCTGTTCGGCGACGACGCGGCGGGCGTCGGCGATGTAGCCGCCGAGGTCCCGGCCGGCGATGTCGACGAATACCCACGCAGTACGCTGGGCATTCTCGGAGCGGATCATCGGGGGGCCGGGGCTGACTCGGATCCGCTTGCCATTCTTTTCCTGCAGCAATTCTCCCAGCGGAACCTGCGCGCCGGTGGGGGTGCTGACCAGTACGCGTTCCAGGGCGGGAATGTCATCGCGAAGCTCGCGGGCATAGCGGACGTTTAGCGGATATCGCTGAAGCCCTTCCACGGTGGTGGTGACATTCATGCCGCCGATGGCGGAGCGAATGACGTCCTGGACGTCGCCGGTGGTCAGGCCGTAGCGGGCAGCCGCGTCGCGGTTGACGTCG
>JBBRHH010000439.1:0-5393 GCA_038222915.1 Tepidisphaerales bacterium | reverse complement strand
CTCCCAGATCGCGCCGCGGAAAATGTCCGACATCATGGGCCTGATGCAGCCGGAAGCCGCCGAGCGGCTGACGGTGGAACTGGCCCGCCGCGCCGGCAGCGACAAATCCACCTCCACGGCCGAATTGCCCAAGATCGAAGGCAAGATGCTGCAGCAAAAGCCGAATTGATCTAATGGGCTGGAGTTCGTTTGTCCTCACGTCGGCTCCCGTCTTTTAGCGATCGACGGCCAAACGCGCGGGTCGCCGAGCACGTCCACCAGGTAAAGCGCGTTGACGACGATCAGAAACACGACCGTGAGCGGCGCGGAAATCAGCACGCCGACGGGTCCCAGCAGGAGACCGAATACGAGCGTTGCAAGAAGGGTAAGTACCGGCGGCAGTTCAACAGCCTCCGCCTGAACCAGCGGCGTCACCACATTTCCTTCCACAAAGTGGACGGCCGCATAAAGTGCCAACGCGTACAGCGCCGGCATCGGCCCCAAATACCATCGTCACGGACTGGCCGATGAGCCAGCGTCCGACAGCCCCCAATGACGCGAGCAGCGCAACCACAACAGGTCCCACGGCCCAGGTTTCCGGGATAGGCGTCCAGCGGCTCACCACCCGTGCCAGCCCGCGCAGCAGAATCGCAAGGAGCACAACGCCGAACGCCGGCACGATGACACTGGTAAGCTGCCATGCGACCAACATGCCGACAGCGGCAATGACTGCAAGCAGCAAATGCCGCACGGATGACCGGTCCGAAGCCGCTGTTCGGTTTTGCGTCTCTTCTTCTTTCTCAAGCATCTGCTTTCTCAAGCATCTGCAGCACGGGCCATGAACATTCCGCCGACGCCTTTATCAACGTGACTTCGAAGCAGCGACGACGATTGGCCTAACGACTGAACAGCGGACCAAGGTCAATCGTGGTGCGGTACATACGCCATTTGCGACGGATAGATGTCGAAATTGCCGCGGCGGTGCTTCGCATAACGCGGCTATTCCCGCGAGCGGGCAGCGCCGCGAATTCAGCGCCAATTCGTGCCCATTTGCCGGGGCTTGCAAGCGACGCTCCGTCAAGACGCATCTCGCCACTCGGGAGCTGAGATATCGCTCTAAATCCCACCAATGGATACTCTATATCAGCCGTCATCTTGTGGGTATGCTCGCATTCATGACTTTGGGACCGAAGGCGCCGCCCATGCTGTGCAGTATCTATCGGATTGAAGGATTGGTTTGACTAAAGATGCGATTGTCACCCGAGTTGACGACGAACGATGCATTTTCAGTGCGCATTTTGAACGGGATGTAGATGGTTGGTCTTGATTCTACGATCGTGAACCTCGCTGTAGCGATCGGCATAGGTATCTTGGTTGGCGCCGAACGGGAGCGCCGCAAGGGCGAAGGCATCACGCGCTCGGCTGCTGGAATACGAACGTTTTCGGTGGCCTCTTTGGCGGGCGCCACCAGCATCACCGCGGGCGGAGAGTTGACATTTGCGATCACGATCGCGGGGGTGGCGATATTGGCGGCCATCTCCTATTTCAGATCTCGCGAGGCAGATCCCGGACTCACGACCGAAATCGCGTTGGTCCTGACAGCCTTGTTGGGTGGCCTTTCGATGAAACAGCCCGGTTTGGCGGCGGGGATCGGCGTAGCGCTCGCCGTGCTGCTTGCCGCTCGGGTCCCACTGCATCGTTTTGTCGGCTCGGTGCTGACGGAACGCGAAGTGCGAGACGCTTTGATCCTCGCCAGCGCAACTCTGGTCGTGCTTCCGCTGGTTCCCAATCAAGCAATGGGTCCGTATGGCGCCCTGAATCCCCGCTCGATCTGGATCGTCGTTATCCTCGTTATGGTAATCAGCACCGCCGGATATGTAACGATTCGCGCAGTTGGGAGCCGGTTCGGGCTACCGGTCGCGGGTTTGCTGTCAGGCTTCATTTCCAGCACGGCGACGATCGGCGCGATGGGGGCGCGAGCGCGAACATTTCCTGAAGTCCGCGCGGCAGCCGTTGCAGGCGCGGCCCTTTCTACCGTCGCCACTATCATACAGATGTCGCTCGTTCTCGCGGCTACCAGCAGGGCCGCGTTGCAGGCGCTGTCCATACCGCTGTTGTGCGCAGGCTTCGGTGCTGTGGCTTACGGAGCTGCTTTTACGCTTCTCGCGCTACGTGAGAAGACTGCGGCGGAACCTCCGGCAGGGCAGGCGTTCAGCCTCTCGGTTGCTTTGCTGTTTGCTTTGACTGTTTCGGTGGTGCTTGTCGTCTCTGCTGCCTTAAGGGAATGGTTTGGTGAGACTGGCGTGGTTGTGGCGGCCGCCGCAGCCGGTTTTGTCGATACGCATTCAGCCGCTATTGCGGTCGCTTCGCTCGTTGCCTCCGGGAAGATGACCGCGAAGGAGGCCATCTGGCCGATCCTTGCGGGGCTATCCACCAATACGGTCAGCAAGATGATCTTTGCCTGGAGCTCCGGGGGCTGGTCATTCGCACTGCGTCTGATGCCCGGCCTGGTCCTCGTGGCAGTCGCGGCCTGGGCCGGGGCGTTTATTCTGCAATTTTTCCAATAGAAATTTGTCCACCAGACCGGTCGTTTCGGCGCAATTAAGCTACTTGGACCGCAAGCGCAGACTCAGGAGCAGGGAGCCGAACTTACGATTGGTGAAAGTCAAATATTCCATCGGGGCCCTTACGGAACTCGATGCTATCGATGGTTTTTCCTTTTTCGGTCAGCTTCGGTCTCGAAGTGAATTGAATTCGAATTGTGCTTGTATTCTTGAACTCGGATTTGCCGCCAATTGCTTTGGCTACGATTGGGGCAATGGCTTTTGCCTCATTGTTTCTGCCTTCATGCGTGGATGCGTTCATGTTGCTGTTGGCACGCAAGACGATGAGGACATTCCCGCGCGTCGTAACCTCAACCGTATTCGCTTCAGCTCCAACGGCGGTGACGATCAAGGACCGGGTGTCCCTTAGTACCAGTGCATGAAGGGCCGCCGGCGAAGATTCAGCCAGCATCGGCTTGCTATCCAGAATGAAAATACATCCCGCCAAAATGCCAAAAGCCAAGATGTGCTTGATCATGGACGCCTCCGCGTTGCCGATCGGGAACGGTAAGTTGACGATCACCGCTTCACATTGTGCCAGATCAAATATCTCGAGATTCTTCCGGGTTCACTTCGCGATCCAAACGTTCGGCGTGAACGTTTACAATGATGCAAACGAGAAGATCGGCGACATCATCCGAAAGCCAAGCCACACCAGGGCGCGCGGACAACGGAAGTTGGCCGCCGTAGGCAAGCAGCGGTCGGAAAGCAGAATGCAGCGCAGGTTCCGGCGGTGGGTCGACTGTGTGTGAACCCAGCGCCGGAAAACGACGCTGCTGACACATTGTGCCGCAGCCCTGATTTAAGCAGCCGATGGTGTGGCCCGACGTCCGTCGTCGCTTGGTCCAGGCGGTCTTAAAATTGGATACAACTTATTGATATTGCTCGTCTCAATGGCGGTCGAAAATCCCCAGAAATCGACGGATTTTCTTGTCGATTCTCCGCATATTTAACAAAACCTTAATCCTGCCAATCCAAGATTCCAGCGCGTGAGCAAGGTGCTTCGCCTGCGATCGGATCGTGCCGGGATCGTTGAGGCCAGGAGTCGCTTTTCAAAAGAGTTACTTTTCAATGGGGCAACAGGCTGCCGCTGGTAAAGGGTCGCAGGGCCGCGCATGGGCGCGGATGGCCCGGCGCTGCCTTGTTCTGGCGTCGCTCGCCGCCGGGCTGGCATTCCCGCAAAGCTGTCTTGCCGACGACCCGGTCAAGGGCGAGGCGATGTTTTCGGCGGCCGGCGGCTATGCCAGGCTGGTGCTGAAGCTTGCCGAGGACGTCGAGTCCGACGTCGCCACCGCCGGCTCGATCATCGTGATCCGCTTCAAGCGCCCGGTGGACATTCCCGTCGACAAGCTCGCCGACGCCGTGCCGGATTACGTCGGCTCGGCGCGGCGCGATCCCGACGGCTCGGCGATCCGGCTGTCGCTGGCGCGCCGGGCGACCGTCAACACCATGACCGCGGGCGAGCGGATATTCATCGACTTCCTGCCCGACAGCTGGACCGGTCCGCCGCCGTCGCTGCCCGCCGAAGTCATTCGCGAACTGTCCGAGCGGGCGCGGCTTGCCGAGCGCGCGCTGCGGGCGCAGCTTGCGGTCAACGCCGCCAAGAAGAAGCCGCCGGTTCGCGTCCGCGCCTCGGTGCAGCCGACCTTCGTCCGCTTCGTTTTTGAAATGCCCGATGGCGTCAACGTGTCGTCGGTGCTCAACGACCAGAAGCTGACGCTGCAGTTCAACAACGTGCTCAACTTCGATCTGGCGGACGCCAAGGTGGCGGCGCCGCCGAATGTCGCCTCGATCACCCAGCGCACCGACGTCGATTCGTCCGCGGTCGACATCACGCTGATCGGCGAGGTCGACGTCCACTCGTTCCGTGAAGAGAAGAACTACATCGTCGACGTCGCGTTCCAGCAGGCGGAAAAGCCGGCCGTGGCGGATGCGCATGCGCCGCCGGCCGCTGCCGCGCATGCGCCGGTCGTGAAACGTGGCGCAGCGCCGGCCAAGCCGATGGCGCAGCTGCCCCGCGAAGCGCCGGCAAAGGAGACGATGCCGCAGCAACAGCCGCCGCCGCTGCCACCGGTGACGTCGGAAGCGATTGCCGAGCAGGCCAACATCGAAATCAGACCCGACCAGCCGCAGAAGGCTCCGGTGGAGACCGCCGCGCCCGCCCACGCCGCATCCGCCCCGGAAAAGATCGCGGCTGCGCCCGAGAAGATCGCGCCGCCCGTGGAAACCGCTGTCGCGGCCAAGCCGGCCGAGGCGATGCCAGCTCCCGCGGCGGAAACCGCCAAGCCGATGACGCCGAAGGAAGCGCCGGCTCGCCTGGCCGAACCTTCCAGGAGCGAAACTGCCAAGAGCGAACCTGCCAAATCTGAAACTCCAAAGTCCGAAACTCCCAAATCCGAGACTCCGAAGGCCGAGCCTGCAAAGGTCGAAGCTGCCAGGAAAATGGCGCCGGCGCCGCCAGCAGCCGCCAAGGAGAAGGCGGCCAGCGTCGAGGCGCGGCGCGACAGCGATGGCCTGCGCGTGACGTTCACCTTTGCCGCACCGACGCCGGCGGCGATGTTCCGCCGCGCCGACACGGTGTGGCTGGTGTTCGACAAGACCGGGTCGATCGATGTCGAGGCGATCCGCGCCAAGGGCGGCGCCATTATCGGCGACGTCAGCCTGCTTCCGCTGGAGAAGGGGCTGGCGGTCCGCATTCGCCTCAACCGGCCGCAGATGCCCTCGCTGGAAAGCGATCCCCGCGCCGGCGGCATCGAGTGGACGCTGACCTTTGCCGACCGGGTGCAGGCGCCGCCGTTGCCGCTGATGGTG
>JBBRHH010000438.1:0-5395 GCA_038222915.1 Tepidisphaerales bacterium | reverse complement strand
TCGAGATGGCATCAATTCGGTTGCCTTCAAAGTCCAATCTCAGCCGGCCATCCTTCCACTGCACGTCCTTGCCAACTTCCAGTGTGCGTACGGTGTCTTTCCATTCGTCGTTGGGAAGATCCGGCCGATAGACCAGATACTGCTCGACGAGGTGGGACATCAGGAAGTTGCCGTGCTCGTTGAGATGCACGCCATCCTTGAGAAGGGCCTTGGGTTCGAGGTTATTTGACTTCAAGTACATCAGCCAGGGCGTGCGAATGTCGACGAGGCCACACCCGTACTTTTTCGCTATCTCCGGGAGGAGGTGATGGTTCATGAGGTCGTCCCACCACATTCCCTTATCCTTCTCTTTATCGATTACGTCCGGAATTGGAGCGATTACGTGATCCTTCTGCATGAGCACCTCAGCAGTTGTGCGGCTTCTAGTGCTCTTGATGATCTGTTCGTATTCGTTGTTGGCGCCGTACACATGAAAGATCAGGAGATCCGGATAAAACGGATAGAGATCGTGCTCCGCGGGACGGATGAGAAGCTGTGATGCGAAGCCGCCAATGGCACGGTTTTCGATCTCGAGATCAGCGTTTGGAAAGCGCTCGCGAAGGTTGGCCGCCACCTGCTTGGACCAGTCCTGTTCCGTAATCGACTGGCCGTAAAACAGGATCTTCACTTGATTGTGGTGTTCGGCTGTGCTGCTTGCCAATAGGCTCATGGTGCGCTGAATATGCAGGCCCATTTGAGAAGGCTGTGTAGCTGGCGCCGGCACGGGGAACGCGGTTGATTCGATGGCGCGGATCGGGTTGGCCATCAACAGGAAGCCAGCGAGGGAAGCCGCGAGGAAATGACCGTATCTGTTCATTGTCGTTCTTCACTCCAATCTTTCACATCTCAATCATCGTCGTCGTCATCTGGTGCAAATGCTGCAAGGGATTTGCGCGGCGGTGGCATCTTCGTGTCGCTGCCCCGGACGCTTTTCCAGATGATCTGATTCAGTTGGCCGGCTGGGGCCTTGTCCGCCTGGTCGAAATTCATCCTCTCGGATTGCTCGGTCAATTTAATTCGAGGATCGCCTTGCGGAAGCTGCGCCCGTGGTGTGTTGATCTCCGCGATGTATTTTTTGTCGGGGAGGATCGCCGCGTACGGCTCATTGTTCGCCGGAGGCTTTTCCCAATTCAGGATCGGCGTGGCGATGGCATCGTTGAGATTCATCGGCGCCACACCGAGAAGCAACTCGATGGAGCGCAAAATACTGTTGGTGTTATAGAATCGGTGATCCACGCTGTGACGCTTGATAAACGGGCTGACGACAAAGCCGGGCATTCGGTGCGCATCGACATGGTCTGGGCCGTCCTGCGCATCATCTTCAATGACAAAGACGGCACAGTGATTCCAAATCGGACTGTGGCTGAGTGTCTCAATGAGCTGGCCAACGGCATAGTCGTTATCCGCGACCTCGGAGCGAGGGGAGTGCTTTCCGCCAGACATGCCCTGTGTGTGATCGTGCGGCAGCCGGACTGTCATGAGTGCCGGCACCGCTTTGCCAGACGGATCGCGCTTCAGATATTGATCAAACTCGGTCTTCCACTCTGCGAAGCGGCTTTGAGCCTTGTGCAGGCCGTATTCGCGTTTGCTGTAGAGGCAATTTTGATCGCCGGTCTGTTTGAATAGGATCTCGGGTGCGTCGCTGTCGGGATAGTCCAGGTCAAAGCGGCGGAAGTCAATATCGCTGACGCCCGCCAAATCGTGGCCGGGCGGTTGAAGGCCGACGCTGGTCGGATAATTGTCAACAAAGCCGGACGCGAGGAAGAAGCCGTAATTGCGATAAGAAAAGCCGGCGTGTTGAACGACGTCCCAGAGGTGGGCGCCAGCCGCCGCCACGTCAGGTATCGGCTTTGCCCCGTCGGCATAAGCTGGCCTCGTGGAGAGGGGTTTGCCTTCAAGACTTTTCGCAGGGAAGCCGCCGGTAATGTAGGTGTTGTTCTGACCTTCGTAGTCGAAGGGACGCCCCCGGCCCGAGTAGCCATACGGCACGTTTCGTGAAACATAGGCGTTCGCGGCCGCCTGCGTGCTCCAGCACCAACCATCTCCGCTGACCTCACCGGCCGCATACAAGTTGTCGAGCAATACAAACCGCTCCGCGAGGGCATGTTGATTGGGCGTTACATCGCGCCCAAAAAGCGTCAGGACCGGATCGCCGTTTCCCTGCGGAAGATCGCCAAGCACCTGATCGTATGTGCGGTTTTCCTTGATGACGTAGATGACGTGTGTGATCTGCCCCGCGCTGGATCCGATTGCCTCCAGTGGGTTGGACTTGTCGGCGAGCGTCTCAATCCGGTTGTTCTTCAATACAGTCTCGGTCGATTCCTTGAGATCTGTTGGAATTGAAAGCAGCTGAACATTTCCTTCCAGAATATCGAGAATATATTCGCCGCTCTCCTGACCCATGCGGCTGTGAAAATGTCGATTGGGATTTCGACGGCCGGGGCCTTTGGCGTTGGTCACCAGCAACTGCTTGCCATCAGAAGTCACTGCGGCGCCAGTCGGATACCAGCCTGCCGGTATGTAGCCCCGACATTCGGGCTTGTCGAGGTCGACAATGGCAACCGCGTTCATGTCGGCAAGCGTGACATAGAGGGTCTTCTCATCCCCCGAGAGAGATAGATTGGTTGGCGTCGAGCCATAAAGATCCCGTGCGGCCGCAGGCCGGAGCAGAATGGTGGAGACAACGCGATTGCTGGCCGTGTCAACAACCGCAACCGTATCTGAGAGGCTGTTGGCAACGAAAAGCCGGGACTGATCTTTGTTGAATAGAAGGGCAACCGGGTGGGCGCCCGTGGCAATTGTTGCCGCAAGGGAAGGCGATGTCGGATCGGTTGTGTTCAAAACATAAACCGCATCGTCACGCTCGCTGGCAACGTAAGCCCGTGAACCATCACGACGCGCCGCGATCGCAAGAGGATAATTGGATGTACCGTAATAGCTGTCCTGAAAGACGAATCGGCCGAGTTCCTTGCCGCTTTCTGTTGCGTAGACCGCGACGCTGCCAGGATTCTCCTTCGGATCGATCTTCTCGCTCGATGCGTTATTTGAGACAAAAAGATGGCCACGCTCGTCAATGGCAACTCCGGCCGGAAAATCACCCGTTCGCGTTGCAATGGACGCCTGCTGTTGTAGTGTTCCGTCATCGGCAAGATGCAGGACCGCAATGGCGTCGTGACCGCCCTGGGCCGCGTAGATTGTTCCTCGTGATGTGGCGAGACCAAAATAGAGTCCCGCAGAGGTTGTGAATCGCCGTTTGACGCCTGTGTTGGGATCCCCTTCAACTCTGGTAATGCGATTGGGATAGTCGATATGCGACACAGCGCGACCGTCGGAGAGGCTTACGGACCAGAGCGACTGCGTCCACCCGGCATCACTGACAATCGCGTACTTTCCGTCCGCGCTGGTGATCATGTTGATCGGAAGACTGCCGACGCTCTGCATGCCTTCGGGGCTGAACCGCGAGAGCGAT
Organism: Tepidisphaerales bacterium; assembly: GCA_038222915.1. Taxonomy (GTDB): domain Bacteria; phylum Planctomycetota; class Phycisphaerae; order Tepidisphaerales; family Tepidisphaeraceae; genus JBBRHH01. Next base: position 1,887 of record JBBRHH010000438.1, on the reverse strand, counting down.
CGGCCAGTGACCAGCGGCGGGTCTAATTCCGTGGGCGCGGCTTGAGTGGTCGTCACACGTCGCGGTTGATCGGCACAACTGGCCAGCAGCGCTACGATGAGCAGCGCCGAAATAGTCCACGCCACCTGTCGCAACGAGTTGGACGAGCATTGCATCGCCTTAGTATGGAGCGGAATGGTTGCTCGCTCAAGCCAGTGCACGCTTATGGCTGGCCGTGTAAATTGCATTTTTGTCTTTTGCTCAATTACGGAAGCTGGCGATAATCCGGCACACAAAGGAGATGCGGCCATGCAGGCACTGCTTGGAATAGATATCGGCGGCACAAGTGTGAAACTCGGTGTGGTGAGAAGTGGTGAGAAGCTCGAGGTGGTCAAGACTTGCTCCATCGCGTCCCAAACTTCCGATCCGCCCGAAACGTTCGTGCGCCGCGTGGCGCAGAGCGCGCGGGATTTAATCGCGGCGAGCGGTGAAACCGTTTCGGGCGTCGGTGTCGGATGTCCAGGCCTGATCTCACCCACAAAAGGAACCGTCGCTTTCTCGCCAAATCTTCCGAATCTTCCCGGATTTCCATTGCGCGATCGCCTGGCCGAACTGATTGGGCTGGGCGTCGAGATTCAGAACGATGCGAACGCTGCCGTGCTGGGTGAATGGTTGTTTGGACCCAACAAGGGCCTTGCGAACATCATTCTGCTGACTCTCGGCACTGGGGTTGGCGGCGGGGTGGTCGCAGACGGAAAACTGCTGCTGGGAGCCGACAACGGGGCCGCTGAATGGGGTAACGTGAAGGTGCAGTTTATCGACGGAGCATTGTGCGCTTGTGGCAAGCGCGGATGCATTGAGGCGTACGCGGGCGCGGCCGGAATCACACGGCTTGCGGAACAGCACATCGCGAACAGCCCGGCGACCTCGCTGCGCGCGGGAAAGCTTTCAACGCGTGATATTACCGAGGCGGCCGCCGCCGGCGACGACACGGCGCGGAAGATTCTGCACATTGTCGGCCAGTATCTTGGCCGGGGTATCGCGAACTTTATTGACATTTTCAATCCGGAAAGGGTGGTCATCGGCGGGGGTGCTTCGGCCGCGATGGATTTCCTCCGGCCTGGAATCGATGAGACCGTTGCCCAGTTCGTGAGTTTCGGTCCGAGCCTGAGCCGGGCCATGGTGGAGCGCTCGGCGTTTCCCAACGACATCAACGTCATCGGCGCGGCCGCTATCTTCCAGAATGCGCACAAAAAAGAGTCCTGGCAAATACAATCGCAGTACAATGGCGTGGAAGGCGGAGCCGGGTGATTGATTGTTCAACGCTAAAGAAATGGATAGAGTGATATCGTGCCAAAGTGGAACTGGTTTACCGGCCCGCCCAAGCGCGGCCCAAAAACAAAATTCGACTGGAACAGCATTGACTGGACCGAGCGTGACATCGACATCGCGAGGCGGCTGGGCTGTTCGAGTGAACTGGTGCGACTCAAACGCCGGGCGTTGGGATTTGCACCTTCGATGTGGCACCACCTGCCCAAGCCCACGATTGAGTTCACGCGCTGGCTGAAGGAACATCGCCGCAAAGCGCGGCACATGTCGATTACGGAAGTGATGGAGGCTTCGCAGACGGACTTGTCACGGGACGCGGTCCGGGCGGCGCTGCGGAGGTCGGGACTGATGGAGGGAGCGGTGCGGGGGCCGCAACTGGAGAAGGGGCGGAGGGATACGCCAGGCAAGCAGTCCGCGGAATCGGTGGCGAATAAATCGGTTAAGGGTTCACGCAGTTAGAATCCAGCGCATTGGCTCGCTGCGACAAAGCCTTGCCGACCTCTACAATCGTCTCGCCGCGTCAGTGTGCGCTTACGTGGCGGCGATTCAGTGCATCAGCATGCAGCCGGATTCGCCGCT
>JBBRHH010000437.1:0-5400 GCA_038222915.1 Tepidisphaerales bacterium | reverse complement strand
CTTAAGAGAGTGGGCGAAGGAGCTTAGAATGTTCCGGCCTGATTTCACCTGAACCCCAAACACGACCGGGTGATGTAAGCCCGGCTGGAAATGTCCGTCGGCAAAGCGCCGATTGATTGGGGCGGCGGTGAGATGCTGGCTCTGGGAAGCCTCGTGCTGGAAGGAACGCCCGTCCGCTTCGTTGGACAGGACAGCCAGCGCGGCACGTTCAGCCATCGGCACGCCTGCCTGCACGATACAGAAACCGGCGAAAAGTATTATCCGCTGGCCAACTTGTCTCCGGATCAGGCGCCCATCATTATCGTCAACACGATGTTGTCGGAACTGGCGGTGGTCGGGTTCGAATATGGATTCAGCTCGGCCGACCCGCGAAACCTCGTCATCTGGGAAGCACAGTTCGGCGATTTCGTTAACGGTGCTCAGCCGATGATCGATCAGTTCATTGCAGCCGGCGAGTCCAAGTGGCAGAAGATGTGCGGCCTAACCATGCTCCTGCCAGCCGGCTACGAAGGCGCCGGCCCCGAACACTCTTATGCGTATCTCGACCGCTTCCTCTCGCTATGCGCCGACAACAACCTGCAGGTCTGCATTCCGACGACACCCGCACAGAATTTCCATTTGCTTCGCCGGCAGATGCATCGCAAGTTCCGCAAGCCGCTGGTAACAATGACGCCCAAGAGTCTGCTGCGTGATCCACGCGCGACCTCGAAGCTGGAAGACCTGACGCAGGGCAGCTTCCAGAATGTGATCGATGATCATGCCAGCCCGGCGCGTGAGGCTGTGAAGCGGGTGCTCTTCTGTAGCGGCAAGATCTATTTCACGCTGGATGGAAACCGCGAAGCGCTGAAGAAGAGCGATCCGAAATTCAAGGCCGACGAGGTGGCGATCGTTCGCGTCGAACAGCTCTACCCTTTCCCTCAGAAAGAAATTCAGACCGTGCTGGCGAAGTATCGCAATGCACAGGAAATTCTCTGGGTTCAGGAAGAACCCCGCAACAAGGGCGCCTGGTCGTTTATGGAACCGCGCCTTCGCCAGCTTCTCCCCGATGGTCATGTGCTGATCTACAACGGTCGCGACGAAGCCGCCAGCCCCGCGGTGGGCTCCAAGCGGCTGCATGAGATTGAGGAGAAGGAACTGGTTAGCCACGCTCTCGACGTTCACACGCCCGGCGATGGCAATGGAACGGGCAACGGTTCGCCCAAGCCGGCGGTTCCGGAACAAGCGCCGCCGGCGCCGCAGCGCAGCGAGGCCCAGCCTTTGGAAACTCAGAAAGCAACATCATAGGAACACACATGGCAGTGATTCAGGTGGTAGTGGAGAGCCTGGGAGAGTCCATCACCCAGGCGATACTGGTCTCTTGGAGCCGCAAAGACGGCGAAGCCGTCAAGGTTGACGACGTCATCTGCGAGCTGGAGACGGACAAAGCCAACGTCGAAATGCGCGCCAAAGCAGCGGGTGTCTTTCGCCACACGCGCGAAGCAGGGTCCACGGTGAACGTCGGCGAGACGATCGCCGAAATTGATCCTCAGGGCGTGCCCACTGCCGCACCCGCAGCCTCGGCCGCTACACCTGTAAAAGCCGCCGCGCCCGTGACCCCAGCGCCGGTCGCCCAGGCTCCCGCCGCCCAACCGCCGCGCGTACCGCCGGAAGATCTCAGTCCCGCCGTGCGAACGCTGGTCATGGAGAACAATATCGATGCACGTTCGATCACGCCGACCGGCCCGGGCGGCCGGCTGACCAAGGAAGATGTGGTTAGCTACATCGACAAGGGCAAGTCCGGCAACGGCGCCACCAAGCCCGCCTCCGCGCCGGTGGCAGCTTCCCTTCCATTTCCTGTGCCAGCCCCGACCGTCCCTGCCCTCGCCGATGCTGCCGGCCAGCGCCGCGAGCCCATGAGCAAGCTGCGCCAGCGCATTGCACAGATCCTGGTGAAGGCACAGCAAACGGCCGCGATCCTCACCACGTTCAATGAAGTGGACATGACGGCCATCCAGGAATTGCGGGCCAAGTACAAGGAACGCTTTCAGGAAGTGCACGGCGTTGGCCTGGGATTCATGTCGTTCTTTGCCCGCGCGACGGCCGTGGCCCTCAAAGAGATTCCAAATCTCAACGCCTACATCGACGGCACTGACATCATCTATCACGACTATGTCCACCTGGGCGTCGCGGTCAGCACCGAGCGCGGCCTGACTGTCCCGGTGATCAAGAACGTGGAACACATGTCGTTTGCGCACATCGAGGCAGAAATCAAACGCGTTGCCATCGCCACCCGCGACGGCAAGCTGAGCGTTGACGAACTGTCTGGCGGGACCTTCACCATCACCAACGGCGGCGTCTTCGGATCGCTGCTTTCCACGCCGATCATCAATCCGCCCCAGAGCGGCATTCTCGGCATGCACTCCATCCAGAAGCGCGCCGTCGTCATCAACGACAAGGTCGAAGTCCGGCCGATGATGTACGTTGCCCTCTCCTACGATCACCGCATCGTCGACGGCAAGCAGGCCATCACCTATCTGGTGCGGCTCAAGCAGTTGCTCGAAGATCCGACGCGTCTGGTGCTGGAAATCTGATCGCCATCTGAGCTTCATCTCCTCCACAACGCTTTGCGTTAGAGTGTGCGTGGCAGCCGGTGACGCTGCGCATTCACTTCTGACGGAGAGCCGACATGTCCCTGCATTTTCTCGCCGACGCTTCGACGGTTCACAACTGGGGCTGGCCAATGATCCAGCAGACCTTCGAGAGCATGTTTCACAACGATCTGCCCTGGCTGGAAAAAATGCTTCGGCCGATCTTCGTTTACTTTTTCCTGATCATCGGACTGCGCGTGGCCGGCAAGCGCGAGCTGGCGCAACTGAATCCGTTCGACCTGATCGTGCTGTTGACACTCTCCAACACGGTGCAGAACGCGATCATTGGCTCGGACAACACAGTGAGCGGCGGCATGATCGGCGCGGCCACGCTCCTGGTCATCAACTATCTGGTGGTGCGGTTCGTGCACAAGTATCGACGGATCGAGCATCTGCTGGAAGGCGACGCCGAGATTCTCGTCAGCGACGGGAAGATGGACGACAAGCTTTGTGAAGGGGAGCTGATCAGCAGACCCGAGTTGGAGGCGGCCGCCCATCGCCAGGGGATCGCGTCGCTGGACGATGTAAGCAAGGCGATTCTGGAACCGACCGGAACGCTGAACTTTATCCCGCGCTCGCCAACGCCGGATCAGGCGCGGCACGATCAGATTGTCGATCTGATCGAGCAATTGCGAAAAGAGATTACTGAAATACGGGCGGCCCGGCCTTCTTAGTCGAGATGCGCAAAAAGCGTCTTGATGGGCAATTTGAATCCGGGAAGCACATCTGCGCCATCGAGCTCGTCGCCAGCGCCGCGCAGATTCGACGCGTCAGGCGCGGTGTAGACAGCCACGCTTCGCGACGCAGGATCGATCATCCAGACCAGACGAACGCCGGCCGCGAAATATTCCTCTCGCTTACGTGCCATCTCCAGGCCGGTGTTGCTTTCGCTGAGCACTTCCACCACCAGATCGGGCACGAGATCCGGGACGGGCTCCGTCGGGAATCGGCCGTTGGGCACACGGCTCCAGGAGACGAAGGCCACATCTGGAATACGCACCAGGCCGGTAAACAATCGCATCATCCCAGCTTCGCCGGTAACAATGCCCAGGTTCCTCGGATCGACGAACAGTCGCAGCGCCATCAGCACCGTTCCCGCGATGAACGATTCCCCGTAACCCATTGGCTTCTCCACAAGTGTTCCATCGACGAGTTCGCAGAGACGGTTGTCGCGATCGTACGCTACGATGACGTCATCGACTGTTGCCTGTCCTGGCGGCGGATCAAGGAGTACCCGGGCAGATGGAATGTTCCCCAACCGTTCGAAAAGCTCAGCGACCGTTCTTGGCTTGGCGAGAGGTGTGTTAAGCAGAATCATCGCAGCCGCTCCTGTGCAATCTTTCGCCAATTCTACGCTACGCCCTTTGGTCCGCCAACTTCCGCGCTTTTATAATCACCGTTGTAGGCATCATGCGCGCACGCTCCTTCGAATAATACCGATGCGGAAAATCGGCGGCGCTCTCTTCACGCAGATCACCTTCTATCACGCGTTCAACCGCCAGACCTGCTTCAATCAGGCCATTGATGAACGTGCTGAGCTTGCGCGCGTGCATCACGATCGGAACATCCTTCCAGCGCATCTGTTCGACAGGCCCTTCGTCGCTATACGAACGCTTCACCGTAAACCCGGCCGCGGTTTTCTCCAGGCAGGAATGCACCGGATGCTCCCAACTGAACACGAAGACGCCGCCCACCTTCAGGTATCGCGCGACCAGACGAAGCGTGGCCGGCAGGTCGGTTGTCCAACCGAGGGCGTAAATGGAGACAATCAAGTCGAAGTGATCTTCGGGCAGCCCCACCTCGGCCTCCATCGCGCCGGGAATAAGTCGGGCGGTGATGCCGCGATCGGCCAGGATCTGTCGGGCAATGTCGAGTTGTTTTTCAGAAAGATCGGTGCCCCAAAGCTCGGCCGCGCCGCGCTCGGCCAGCCACGCCAGTGACAAACCATTGCCACAACCGATTTCCAATACCCTCTTGCCGTCAATGCCTCCGAGCAACTGCAACTCATCCTCGGTGGGCGCAAGCGGGCCATAGCGGGGCAACGCCGTGCGGCCCTTGTTCAGATTGGCGATCCGATTCCAGGCGGACCGGTTGATTTCCAGCGCATTTTCCTGGTCCATCTGTGGAAGATTATCACAAGTACAGCGACTTACAGTGGTACGCTCCAGCAATCGCATTGGAAGCTATGCGCAAGACGATCGACCCATTGCTTGGATTGCGGCTACTCACTTCGCGACCTGCCGGAGCATTGTTGTCCGGAATGTGGGCGGTCGTACGATCCAAAAGATCCCCTGACGGTTCAATATCTTTATCTTCCTCTTCCGTTCAAGATTTTCTGGCAGAGAGCGACGAGTGGCCCGAAACTACTTTTCTATAGTCTTGGTTTCGGGTGGCTCGTGTACTACGCGGTGGGCGACTTCTATAGCCATCACCCGCCCGCCTGGTCGGACCGATGAGCCTTCAACACGCGATTACCGTCATTCCCCACTCTCCCCACTCACCCGCCCCACCATCGCCCCACCCGCCTTCGGCTCCTTCAAAAACTCCCGCACCAGTTTCGCACAAGCCGCCGGCCTTTCCGTCGGGAGACTGTGCATCGACTCCGTCAAAATCCGCAGCCGCGCATGCGGAATCTGCTGCACCAGCTTGTAAGCCATCGACACCCCAAACAACTCATCGTGCTCCCCCCATAGAATCAGGCACGGCACATCCACCTTTGCATAACCCGCCTCAATCGCGCCGGCCGCATTCCAATCCGGCCTGTCTTCAGCGG
>JBBRHH010000436.1:0-5418 GCA_038222915.1 Tepidisphaerales bacterium | reverse complement strand
CATCTTGCGGCCGCGCCGTTCTCGCTGGGGACTGCTGCGATGGGCTCGCTGTTTCTAGTCTACCTTGTCGGAGTGATCGTCACACCGTTTGGCGGGCGATTGATTGAACGAGCCGGACATCGGCGAGCATTGGTGGTCTCGGCGGTCGCATCGGCATTTGGCGTGGCGTTGACGCTTGTACCATCCATCGTCGTCGTGGTCATTGGGTTGGCCATCTGCTCCACCGGGATCTTTGTGATCCAGTCGGCGGCGGCAAGCTATCTTGGACACATCGCCGGCAAGAACCGATCGGCGGCAGCGGGACTGTACACAACGTTCTATTATGCAGGCGGCACGGCCGGCGGTGCGCTGCCGGCGGTCGCGTGGTATTTGGGTGGATGGTTTGCTTGTGTTGTACTCATTGTCGTTGTGCTGCTTGGAATCGTGGGGATCGGAATGGCGGCGTGGACGAGCCATGTGGCGATTTGCAGTAAGAGTTTGCGGCCCTCAGAATGTGCGGCATGACCGCACCTCTTCCAGTGCTGAACTACGGCCCGCCTGCGCACGTGCCTTTGCGTGAGGCGGCGTTTGCTACGACGGCCGGTTTCCTGGGGTGGATGCTGGACGCGTTCGACTTTTTCCTGGTTGTCATTTCGCTGCCGCGCATTGCGGAGAGTTATCATGTGAGCGAGGCGAAGATTGCCTTTTCGCTGACGCTGACGCTGGCGTTTCGACCTGTTGGGGCGTTGATCTTTGGGCTGCTGGCAGATCGATTCGGGCGGCGTCTGCCGATGATGATCGATCTGATCTTTTACTCTGTCGTGGAAGTGGCGACGGCTTTTGCGCCGACTTATTTGAGCTTTCTTGTCCTGCGCGCACTCTTTGGAATCGGCATGGGCGGCGAGTGGGGATGCGGCACTTCGCTGGTGATGGAGAAAGTGCCGGCCAAGTGGCGGGGGATGTTGAGCGGCTTCCTGCAAGAGGGATACGCGGCTGGGTATCTGCTCTCGGCTGTTGCGGCTTACTTTATGCTGGATCGATTCGGCTGGCGCTCGATGTTTATTCTGGGTGGGCTGCCGGCGCTGCTGGCGCTCTTTGTCCGGTTCTTTGTTCGCGAATCTGAGGTGTGGCAGAAGAACAAGGCCGAGAGTTGGTCGCAGCTTGGCCGGGTTCTGGCGAGCCATTGGAAGCTGTGGCTGTTTCTGACCCTGCTGATGGCGATGATGAATCTGTCTTCGCATGGGACCCAGGATTTGTTTCCAACTTTCATGAAGCGCTATCGCGGGATGGACCAGAAGGTTTATTCGAAGGTGGTCATCATCATGATGATCGGGGCGATCATTGGCGGGGTGCTGTTTGGCCTGGCTTCCGATCGATTTGGCCGGCGGCTGATGATGGTGATTGCGTTCATCGGGTGCCTTTGTGTTTTGCCGCTTTGGGCTTTTTCCACGGGGTTTGCGATGATTGTTGTGGGGGCTTTCTGTATGCAGTTTTTTGTACAGGGGGCGTGGGGCATTATTCCGGCCCATATCAGCGAGCTTTCACCCAACCAGGTTCGTGGCTTTTTGCCGGGGTTCTCCTATCAGTGTGGGAACCTGATTGCTTCGGTCATCGTTTTAGCACAGGCGACGCTTGCGATGCATCATGATTATGCGCGGGTGATGGCGACTACGGCCGGGGTTATTTTTGTTGGGGCTATTGTTGTCATCTCTCTTGGCTGGGAGAAACGTGGCATTCACTTTGGTTGAACTACATGGTCCAGCCGTCGCGGTTCTCTGCCTTGATCAGAGCGGCGGCTTCGGGGGCGTTGGTTACTTTTAGATTCTGGGCGTCCCAGTCGAGGGGCTTGCCGATTCGATACGCGACTGTGCCGAGGAGGACGGTTTCGCTGAGCGGGCCGCTGTAGGCGAAGCGGCAGGTGGTGGCGGAGGGGTCGTTTTTCAGGCAGGCCTCGACCCATTCCTTGTGATGGCCGATCGAGTCGGCGATGGTTTTCTTCGGCGCTTCGAAGCCTGCGAAGTCGGCTTCGGGGAGGAGCTTGTGCTGGTCGTAGTCAGCGAAGAGGAGGCCTTTGTCGCCGACGAAGACCACGCCGTTTGTCCATTTGGGATTGAGCTTCCAATCGTTCCAGGCGTCGGGCCGTCGGCCGCCGTCGTACCAGGAAAGTTTTACCGGCGGCTTGTCGCCACGCGTTGGGAAATCCCAGTGGACGGCGAGGGAAGTTGGACAGTTGTCGGTCATGAGCTCGGGCCCGACGGCGGAGACGTTGGTGGGGTATTTGAGATCGAGCGCCCAGAAGGCGAGATCCATGTAGTGGCAGCCCATGTCGCCGAGGGTGCCGTTGCCGAAGGGGAAATAGCGACGCCAGTTGGCCGGGAGATAGGCGGGGCTGTAGGGGCGGAAGGCGACGGGGCCGAGCCAGAGATCGTAGTGGATGTTCTTGGGCGCTTCGCCGACCGATTTGACGGGCTGGGTGGTTCCCCATGATTTGTCGCAGAAGACGTGGGCTTCGCGGACCGGGCCGATCGCGCCGCTTTGGACGAGCTCGACGGTGCGCCGATAGTTACCGCCGGCGTGGATCTGCGTGCCCATTTGCGTCACGCGCTTTTCCCTGATGGCGGTTTCGGTGACGGTGCGCGCTTCGTAGACGGTGCGGGTGAGCGGCTTTTCGCAGTAGACGTGCTTGCCGGCGTTCAGGGCGGTGATGGAGGCGATGGCGTGGGTGTGATCGGCGGTGCTCACGACAATGGCGTCGAGATCTTTGTTCTCGTCGATCATCTTGCGGAAGTCGTTATAGATCTTCGCGGAGGGAAACTTTTTCGCCGGGGCGACAAGGTAGTTGTCGTCGATGTCGCACATGGCCAGGACGTTGACGTTCTTAAGCGATGAGACTTCGTTGAGGTTGTTCTCAGCGCGATGGGCGACGCCGACGAAACCGACGTTGAGCTTTTCGCTGGGGACGACGGGCGGGGTGTCTTTGGCTACGCCTTCGGCGGCCCATGCGCCGCGGCCTGCGATCCAGAAGCCAGCTCCTGCGGCGGCCGCGGTTTTGAGAACGTCGCGGCGGCTTGATCCGTTGGATTTGCTATTTTTGCCTTGTTGCATGCGCGGCTCCTGCTGAAGTGCCCCGCGTTCATTACCGTCGGATGTTTGGTGGTGTTGATGGTATCGATGTCATTGGCGGATGGCGTCGAGGGCGCGCATCAATTGTTTGGCGACCTTGAGCTTTCGGGCATCGCGCTTGCTTTCGGGGAGTTTCATGGTTTCTTCGACGTACTTCTGGAGGTATGGCCGGCCTTCCTGTCGGCCTGCGCCGGCGTAGGTTTGGCCAAGATTGAAGAGGGCGTCGAGGCTGGGGGGCGAGGCGGAGGCGGCGGACTTGAGGGCGGCGAGGATCTGGTCGTCGAACTTTCCGGATTCGTTTTTGGAGCCGAGGGCCGAGGCGAGGTCGGCGTAGACGTTGCCAGCGTTTTGCGGCGACGCCTGGGCAGCTTTGGCGTAGAGGGCCTGGCCGGCGGCGGTGTTGTCGCGGAGGATCTGGAGGTGGCCGGCGATCATCTGGAAGGTGAAGTTCTGCGGGGAGAGGCGGATGGCTTCGTTGATCTGGGTTTCGGCCGGTTCGAACTTGGCGTCGTTCATGAGACTGACGGCCATGAGTGCGTGGGCGCGCGGTTCGTCGGGGCGGGCCTTGAGCGCCTCCTGATATTTCGCGATCGCGCCAGCGTGGTCGCGGCGGTCTTCGAGGACACGGCCTTGCTGCAAGAGATCGTCGACGGGATCGGCCGGGACGGTTGCGGGGGTGACGTCGAAGTAGATCGGCATGTCGATTAAACGATGAGAGGCGATGGTTGACCCGATCGACTCGCAGCGCTCGCTCAGGACAGGCACTTCCTGTGATTCGACTTGGCGCGTGTCGCTGCGGATCGCCTGGGTGGAGGCGGGGCGCTCGGCCTTCAATTGGACCTTCAGGTCGATGGTTGATCCGTCGGGGCTTACTAGCGGGATCTCGGCCGACTCGAAGCCGGCGAGGCGCACTTCGAGGCGGTAGGTGCCGGCGGGATCTAGGTGGTCCTGGGCGAACTGGCCTGAGATGTCAGTTTGCAGGGACGAGGTTGCGGGATGATCGAGACGGCGGAGGGTGATGGGTGTCTGGGCGACGGCCGCGCCGGTGGAGTCGAGGAGGAGGCCGCGGAGGTGTTCGGCACCGATTGGCTTTGCGGCAACGGTGGCGCGATCGTCGTGGGCGCGATCGACAGCGACGAGATCGCGGAGCATTTCGAATTTGCTTTTGGAGCCGTCGGGGTTGCGGTTTTCTTCGGCGATCGTTTCGCGGACGAGGCCAAGGCCACGTGCGTAGAAGCGGTAGGTTTGGCGCTGCCAATTTGAATCGGGGCCATCGTCCATGGCGATGAGAATGCACTGGGCATCGAATTTGCCGGCCTTGGTATCGATGGTGCGTGTGCCGAGACAGGTGCTGGTGGTGATGCGCTGGCCGGCGGTGATGTGCCAGGTGTCGCCGGTGCGCGGGCGCAGGGGGAGCATTTGCTGGGGCGGGTCGACGGGCTGAACTTTCTGGCCGTCGCGCCGGCCAACGAGGTAGACGCCGTCGTCGTGGATGGCGTACATCTCATCGCCGAGGGTGGCGACCTGGTCGGCGCCGACGGTGGTGATGGAGCCGCAGGTGATGGTTTGATAGAGGGGCGCGGCGGGCACGCCGTCGGTGGTGGAGGTGAGGGCGTACTTGAGCGTGAGGTTTTTTTGAAGAGGGAAGAGGGAGGCCGACGGTTCATCGGCAAGCAACTTCCCTGTCGCAATCGCCGCCAGGAGGACGACAACCCACCGAACCATGGTTTCTCCGTGCTGTACGAGGCAGGCCGGTTCGCAACATCCGAGCTGGCGGCCATTGCCTGCTGAGGTTGGGGGTAGCGTAACAGAAATTTCTCGCTTGAGAATATGGGGAAGATATACGCGCCTGGGTAACTGAAAAACAGCCATTGGCGCGGGGGCGGTTTTGGCTTTTTGTGCGCTGCGGATTTTGTTTTTTCTCGCGCGAATTGGGGAGTTGAGGATTGACAAGGGTTTAGGATGATCGTGGGCTTCTAGAACCGACCCCAAAGCGGTATCGAAGGGGGCCTCCAACCTCCCCGGAATCTCCCCGAATCGACGGCAAATCTCCCCGTTTTGACCCTCGAATCTCCCCGAATCGACGGGTGAGGAGGAAGCGGTGCAGAGTGGGGAAGAATTCGCGTTTTGGGGTTGGTTTTTGGTGGGGAATTGCGCGCAAAAATTGTGTTTGGAGCGGCTGGAGAGGGAGGCGGCGATGCCAAGTGTTTGACTGATCAATGTTTGTGTGTTTGCCGTCGCGCCTGGCCGGGCGAAAAAACCGACCCCAAAGCGACATAGAACCGGCGCTAAAACGCACCTCAAACACACCTGAAC
>JBBRHH010000435.1:0-5423 GCA_038222915.1 Tepidisphaerales bacterium | reverse complement strand
GCGAATTTCATAGGTGGATCTCCTCAAGCCATTCAACCCCGCGCCTGCACTTCACCAGACGAACGTCATTTTCTTGGTTGGTCAATGGAGCCGGGTGCCACGCGAGTCGCTGATGATACAGCGTTTTACCTGCCAAATATCTTGACCCTCGCCAATTCGCGTTCGGATCATCAGAACGCTGATTCCAATCAAATCGGTACTCCAGGTCGCGTGCGTTGGACCACCTTGGGACGCCTGCGCCAGTGTCGGAGCTTCATCAGACAGTCGGCGCAGTTCGCGTCGGAATCCACTGGAAATGTTGAGCTTCTCATCTTCAACCGCCGACCACAGCGCGGCGTGGTTGCTTCAGCAACCATGTTCCAACCCGCGCCAGCAGCAGTTCACCATAAGATCGAGCAAGAACCATCCACCATCATCCCGGCGAAGCGACAGCGATTAAAAGCATCTACGCCCACCGCCCACCCAGTCCCCAATGACCAGTCCCCCGCGTCAGGAAGCGCAAGGAAATGCGCAGCATTGTCGCGTACCCGCGACCGCAGCGCAGCGAAGTCCTGAAGCACTCCGGCCTCGCGTAGCGAGGCGACGCCCAGAGAATTCTGCTCATTCATCTACGAAACTCTCACCTCGCCGCGCTCCTAGCCGACCCACAAATATACCAAACAAAAAAAGATTCCCATTGACCCGATCATGCAAGCATGATAGGGTTATGTTCATATAATCAGAATCTCCGCCAGGCCAGACGCAAGGAGCGACCATGCGATCAATCTCACAACCGGTTAAGCACGACGTCGAAGCCCGCCGCTCCGGCATGGCGCAACCCCCTCAAGCCGCGTCAATCCAGTCTCCAATTTCCAAAATGACCTCTTCTCCGTCTGCCCTGAGCCTGTCGGATGTGTCGAAGAGGTGCCTGTCGAGGCCTTCGTGGTTCAAGTTCGCCTCCCGTCGCTTTCATGTCGGTATGGAGTCAAAAACGGTCGGTTGTATGTCGGTATGGGGTCGTTTCAGGGTCGTTTCAGGGTCGATTCTATGTCGCTTTGGGGTCGGTTTTTTGGGCAAAAACGCAACCGTCGATTATTCACAACTGCTGCTAAAAATTGATCTTAAGTCCGATTTATCCAGCTCCCCGCCCATCTAAACACAATTTTGTGCGCACTTCACGCGCACCACCAACGCATTCAATGGGATAGGAAAGTGTTAGGAATTAATAGTGAAAAATTCCGGAATGTCCTCACTCGATCCTCCCTGTTCTTTGACAAGTGAATAGCTCCACCCGCCCCAACGCCGTCTCGCGTGACGTTCGCCCCCTCCTCGGATATACCAACACCCAGTGGCCGCCCTCCTCGAACTCCATTCCATCACCAAGGCCTTCGCAGGCGTGCAAGCGCTCGGCGGCGTCTCGTTCGAACTCCTCGCCGGCGAAGTCCACGCCCTCATCGGCGAAAACGGCGCAGGCAAATCCACCCTCATCAAAACCATCACCGGCGCTCATCTCCCAGACTCCGGCGAAATGCGCTTCGCCGGCCACCCCATCACCCACAACACCCCCAGCAACGCCCGCGCCCTCGGCATCGCCGCCATCTACCAGCAACCCGCCCTCTTCCCCGATCTCACCGTCGCCGAAAACATCGCCCTCGGCCTCGAGACCGGTAGCGCCTGGCGGCGCATCCGCTGGGCCCAGCGCCGCCGCCGAGCCCGCGAACTCCTCGACCGCGTCGGCGCAGAGATCTCCGCCGACACCTTCGTGCGCCAGCTCACCATGCCCCAGCAGCAGTTGGTCGAGATCGCCCGCGCCCTCGGCGCAAGCGCCAAAGTCCTCATCATGGACGAGCCGACCGCCTCTCTGAGCGACCGTGAAACCGAGCACCTCTTCCGCGTCATCAAGGAACTCCGTTCCCAGGACGTCGGCATCATCTACATCTCCCACCGCTTGGAAGAACTCTTCCAGATCGCCGACCGCGTCACCATTCTCCGTGACGGAAAATGGGTTGCGACACACGCCATCACCGAGGTGACCCGCCCAGATCTAATCCGGCTAATGGTCGGCCGCGAGCTCGCCGCCGTCTTCCCCAAAATCACCGTCGATCTCGGTGACGTGGTCCTCGAAACACGCCAGCTTTCCTGCACGCGAGGCGGCATTTCCAACATCGACCTGTCCATTCGCGCCGGCGAAATCGTCGGCCTGGCCGGCCTCGTTGGAGCCGGCCGAACCGAACTCGCCCGCACCCTCTTTGGCCTCACCCCCGCCGACACCGGCGAAATCCTCCTCCGCAATCAACCCGTCAAAATCAAAAACCCCGCCCGCGCCGCCGCACTCGGCATCGCCTACGTCCCCGAAGACCGCCGCCGCCACGGCGTCATCCTCGACATGCCCGTCTCCGCCAATATCACCCTGACCATCCTCCGCCAGATCGCATCCGGCGGCTGGATCCGGTTTGGCCGCGAACGATCCACCGCCGCATCCTTCGTCGAACGCCTGAGCATCAAAACCGCCTCCCTCGCCTCGCCAGTCGCCACCCTCTCCGGAGGCAATCAACAGAAAGTAGCGCTCGCACGATGGCTCGCGGCCGAACCGTCCGTACTGATTCTCGATGAGCCCACCCAGGGAGTCGATGTCGGCGCAAAATCCGAAATCCACCGCCTCATGGGCGAGCTCGCCAGGCGCGGCCTCGCCATCCTCATGATCTCCTCCGAGCTGCCCGAAATCCTCGGCATGAGCGACCGAATCCACGTCATGCGCGGCGGCAAAATCACCGGCCTCCTTCACCGCGATGAAGCAACCCAGGAAAAAATCCTCGATCTCGCCCTAGGCCATCACACCCAGGAGACCCTCGCCTCATGATCCACCGTTACAAGCGCGAGCTCTCCGTCGCCGCCGCCTACATCCTGCTCCTCATCGTCCTCGCCTTTGCCGCCCCGGCCTTCTACAAGGACCAGCTCCGCGCCATCCTCGTCAGCAACGCCTATGTCCTCGTCGCCGCCGTCGGCATGACTCTCGTCATCCTCTGTCGGCAGATCGACATCTCCATCGGCTCACAACTCTCCATCTGTGCCATTGTCGCCGCCCTGCTCACCCGCTCGGGCGTTCCCGTGCCCCTGGTCGCCATCATCACCATCCTCGCCGGCACCTTGATGGGCTCCATCAACGGCTACCTGATTGGCTGGCTCGGCATGCCCTCCATCGTCGTCACCCTCGCCACCATGACGATCTTCGGTGGATCGCTCAGTTGGATTCGACAAGGCGCATCCGTTAACGATCTCACCGGCTTTCAATGGTTCGGCCTCGGTCAAAGCGCAGGCCAATGGGCCATCGTCCTGCTCGCCCTCCTCGTCTTTTTCCTCTTTGCCTGGGCACTTCGCAATCTCGCCGCCGGCCGGGCCGTTTACGCCGTGGGCTCCGACCAAGAAGCCGCGCGCCTCGCCGGCATCCGCCCCCGCCGCGTCACCTTCGCCGTCTTCGCCACCATGGGCGCGCTCACCGCCATCGCCGCGTTGCTCACCGCCGTCCAGATGCCGCAAGTCGACAGCGACACCGGAAAAGGACTGGAGCTCAAAGTCATCGCCGCCGTCGTCGTCGGCGGCGTCGCTATCTCAGGCGGCCGCGGCACGCTCTTCGGCACCATCATCGGCGTCCTGTTCCTCGGCACCGTCGGCCCAGCCCTCGCCTTCCTCGGCCAACCCACCTACTGGGAAAAAGCCATCCAGGGAGCCGTCATCCTGCTCGCCGTCGCAACCGACGCACTGCGGGGAAAGGAATAACCCGATGACCACCCTCGACCTCCCACCCGGCAATCGCCTGAAGCGCCTCTCCGTCCTTCTCAACCCACAGACGTTCCTCGCCGCGCTCATCGTCGCGCAGCTCATTCTCTTCTCCGCCACCGGAACCAATGTCCTCACCGTCGACAACGCATTCGAAACCGTCCGTCTCAGCATCGAGGTCGGCCTCCTCGCCCTCGCCCTCACGCCCGTCATCATCACCGCGGGCATCGACCTCAGCGTCGGCTCCCTCCTAAGCCTCTGCGCAGTACTCTTCGGAAAAATGCTCCGCGATGCACACTTCCCACTCTGGGCCGCCATCATCGGCACGCTCAGTGTCGGCACCATCGCGGGACTCCTCAACGCGCTGCTCATCACCCGCCTTCGCATCCCGCCGCTCATTGTCACCCTCGGCACCTACTCGCTCTTCCGCGGAATTTCCGAAGGAATCACCCACGGTGCCGACAACTTCACAAAATTCCCCGCATCGTTCATCTCCCTCGGCCAGGGCTACTTCTTCAACGTCATCCCCAACCAACTCCCGCTGTTCCTCATCATCGCCGCGGCCTTCTGGCTCACCCTCCACCGCACCACCTTCGGCCGGGCACTCTTCGCCATCGGATTCTCGCCCGAAGGAGCGCGCTACGCCGGCATCCGCGTCGAGCGGCGCGTCAGCCTCGTGTACGTCCTTTCTGGATTGATCGCCAGCATCGCCGCGATGATCTACGTCGCCCGTGTTGGCCAAGCCAAGGCAGACGCCGGCACTGGCTACGAGTTGATGGCCATCACCGCCGTCGTTCTCGGCGGCACCTCCATCTTCGGCGGCCGCGGCAGTATTCACGGAACCTTGCTCGGCTTGCTCGCGATCGCTGTCCTCCAACGCGGCCTGCGCCTGTCGGACCTCCCTGGCGAGTTGGCGCTCATCCTGAGCGGCGTACTGCTCCTCGCCGCCATCGGCGGCAACCAACTGCTCTCCCGCTTCTCAACCCGCCGGCGACCGGCTATGACAGCCGCTCCGTAAACGCCGGCCAGGCCGGATTTTCCAGCTATCACAGTCCAGATCGTCTGCGCCGGCCTAGACGCTCCATCCCCGCATTTTGTGTCGATTTCGTCGTCCAGGATGTGTTATCGGGACACGCCGCCCTGGTCTCCCTGCCACAAACGTTCGTATATGAAGGTGTGTCTAGCGATACGGGGAGTTCAGTGGCGTCATCGGACAAAACCCGATGGGCCAAAGGAGTTGTTATGAAAAAGGCGTTGCTTGCGGTCCTCTTCAGTGCATTCCTGCCGTCGTTGGCGATGGCCGACCACCACCGCACATCGATCGGGCTGTCGTTCGGCTTTGGCAACAGCTACAGCTATTGCCGCGGCTACGACTACGGCTATTACGCGCCGGCGTCCTACTACAGCTATTCCTATTACCCCGCCTACACGACCTACGCCTATCCCCCGCCGCCCGTGTATGTAGCCCCACCACCGGTCTACGTCGCCCCGCCGCGCATCTACGTCGAACCCGCCCCGCGCGTTTATTTCTATGAATCACGGTATCGCGACTACGGCGGCCGCCACTACGACGACGATCGCCACTATCGCCGATACTAAAAAGCCGACTTTTTTGCCGCGCTGCGATAATCGACAAAGACAAACGCGTCGAGGTCTCAAAGGACCTC
>JBBRHH010000434.1:0-5485 GCA_038222915.1 Tepidisphaerales bacterium | reverse complement strand
GGTCATGAGGGCCGGCACCCCGGTGAGGGAGACGAGACTCATCAGCAGCAACAGCGCGCGAACGGGCGTGAAGTGCCAGACATATTTGAAACCGTCGATCAGGTCGGTACGGGCGCTGGTTTTTTCCAGTCGAGCCTTGGCGGGGCGGATGCGCATGGCCAGCAGGGCCGCGATGACACCGATGTAACTGATGCCGTCGATAAAGAAGCACCATCCTTCGCCAACGGCGGCGATAACAAACCCGGCAATGGCCGGTCCGATCAGCCGCGCGCCGTGGACCATGGTTGAGTTGAGAGCGATCGCGTTTGCCAGGTTCTCGCGGTTCTCAAGGATTTCGACGAGAAATGCCTGCCGTCCCGGCATGTCGAACGAATTGATCACGCCTTGCACGAACGCCAGGGCGATGATCCAGGGGATAGTGATGTGGTGGGTAAAGACCAGGAGCGCCAGCGAGAAGGACTGGAGCATGGCGAACGTTTGGGTGGTTACCAGCAGGGGCTGGCGATTGACCCGATCGACCCAAACACCGGTGAAGGGCGTCAGGAAAAACAGAGCAATCTGGCCGGCGAAGAGCACGTTGCCCATGTAGCTTTCGGCCAATTCGGGATGTGCGCCGGTTTTTGCGAGACGGTAGACGAGCCACGCGGTTGCGACTTGGGTGATAAACGTGCCGACGAGGGAGATGAGCTGGCCACTGAAGAACAGCCGGTAGTTGCGCGAGACGAAAGCCCGCGTCATGTGTTGCAGGAAGGAGGTGGTGGGGGCGGTTCGCGTATGCACGGTCTGGTATCGGTCCTCTGTCGTGCCGTGTGTAGCAGTTTTTCCGGTCATTACCAAGTGGGCCCAATGATGTGCTGGAACAAACAGTTGCGTCAAGGCGTCGAAGACGGCCGGTTTCTAGTATAGAATCGACGCCTGCTGCATCTGTGAAATCTGGATTACCTTCGCCGGAGCCTTTCATGAAGCGTGAGCGACTTGCCTGGGCCGTCAGCCTGATGTTGGTGACGCTGGTTGCCTTTCGAACCAGCCGGTCGATGGCGACGCACGATGATGACTATACGTTTGTGCGCACGCTGATTGATATTCACCACCAGGTATCATCGAACTATGTCGAGCCGGTGGACGAGACGAAGCTGCAGCAGGCGGCGATCGATGGGATGCTTGGCCAGCTTGATCCGTTTACAAATTACATTCCGCCGGCCAAGAAGGAAGACTTCGATCGGATGCTGGAGGGGACGTTCAAGGGCGTGGGGATTCAGTTGGATCAGCTCGAGAACGGCAATATCGAAGTGGTTACGCCGATCGAAGGCAGCCCGGCTTTTCGTGCCGGCGTGATGGCGGGTGACGTGATCCTGAAGGTGAATGGCGATCAGACGGCGGGATTGAAGCTCGCGGATGTGATCAAGAAAATCACCGGCGAGCTGGGTAGCGAGGTGAAGTTGAATGTGAAGCATCCGACCGGCGAGGAGGCCGAGATTGTCATGAAACGGGAGGAGATTGTCCTGCCGACGGTGAAGGGTTATTCGCGCAAGCAGGACAACACCTGGAACTATTTTGTAAGCGCCAAGCCGAAGGTCGGATATCTGCGGATCACGCAATTTACACCGACAACGTACGATCAGGTGAAGGAAGCGATGACCGCGATGCTGAAGGATGGAATGCAGGGCTTCATTCTCGACCTGCGGTTCAATCCGGGCGGCCAGCTCGACCAGGCGGTCAAGATTGTGAATCTGTTTGTACCCGAAGGCACAATCGTCGTGACTAAGGGACGCAATCGTCCCGAGGACATCAAGAAGGCCACGAAGGAAGGCGCGTTGCCGAGTACGTTTCCGATGATCGTGCTGGTGAACGAGCACTCTGCCAGCGCCAGCGAAATCGTGGCCGGCAGCTTGATGGACAACAAGCGCGCTGTCGTTGTCGGCCAGCGTAGCTATGGAAAAGGTTCCGTGCAGGAATTGATACCGCTCGACGGCAACAATGGCGAGTTGAAGATGACCGTGGCCTACTACTATCTCCCCAGCGGCCGGCTCGTACACAAGAAGAAGGACGCCAAGGACTGGGGCGTCGAGCCGCAAATAGTTGTGCCAATGGATGAAGAGCAGGAAAAGCGGATGTTGAAGGATCGCTATGAGCAGGACCTGTTCCATCGCGCAGGAACGCAGCCGTCGACCAAGCCGGTGGCGTCCACGCAGCCGATCGATCCGCAGTTGACACGGGCCGTCGACGCGATGCTGGCGACGTTGATCTTCCAGAACCAGGGCGTGCCGACGACCGGTCCGGTGCAGGTGCTCATCCCGGCCACGCAGCCGGCGACGAAGAAGGCGGAATGAATCCGTGGCGGTAATCCTCGGGATTGAATCCACATGCGATGAGACGGCCGCGTCGGTGGTTGTCGATGGGCGGCGGGTTTTGAGCAATGTCATCGCAAGCCAGGCGGATATCCACGCAAAATTCCGTGGCGTCGTTCCGGAAATCGCCAGTCGCGCCCATATTGAGAATATTCTACCGGTGCTGGGTGAGGCGCTGTCCGTCGCTGGAATTGCCGTCAGGGATGTCGACGCAGTCGCGGTGGCGCATCGGCCTGGACTTATTGGGTCGCTGCTGATCGGTGTGACGGCGGCCAAGACGCTTGCGTGGGCCGTGGACAAGCCGTTGATCGGCGTCGATCACGTGCACGCACACTTGTACAGCGTGATGCTCGACCAGGATTCAGTTGATCCACAATTCCCCGCCGTGGGACTGGTCTGCAGTGGCGGCCATACGGCAATCTACAAGGTGCGGTCATTTGCGGACATCAACATGGTCGGCCACACCATCGACGACGCGGTGGGGGAGGCGTACGACAAGGTCGCGGCTATCCTCGGGCTTGGATATCCAGGTGGGCCGATTCTCGACCGGCTGGCGAAGCATGGCGATGCGAAGGCGGTGCGGTTTCCGCGAACGATGCTGGAGCGTGAGTCGCTCGACTTTTCCTTCTCCGGCTTGAAGACGGCCGTCCTGTATCACGTGCGCGGCGTGCCGAAGCGCGGGCAAACCGTTTCGAGCGACCATCCCGCGCTTTCGGAGCAGGCGGTGTTGGACATCGCCGCATCGTTCCAGGACGCGTGTGTTGATGTGCTGATGAAGAAGCTGCGCCGGGGTATTGAGAAAATCGGCGCGAGGAGTGTCATCGTCGGTGGGGGAGTGAGCGCCAACAGCAAGCTGCGTTCGGCGCTGCCGTCACTGGGCTTGCCAGCGTTTATTCCGAAACTAGCATATTGCACTGACAATGCTGCCATGTCGGCCGGGCTCGCGCAACTCTACTTTGAGCGCGGCGAATTCAGCGGCCTGGATCTGGACGCGGTGGCGTTCAGCCAGTTCTGAAATGAAACGTCGAATTTCGCGCGCAGCGGAATTTCCCGGGATTTATCTTGCTTTTTGGCCGCGACATCGCATAAATTGAATTCACGGCGCATTGTGGCCGATAAGGAATTCAACATGCGGTTTACGATTACATTTAGTATCCAGATCAGATCAGCGGCTCAAAAAGCCGTCGGATCTGATCTGTATATGCATTAATCTCCCGCCCTCCGGCCGGGAGTTTCCTCCCGGTCTTCAAGAAATCCATTCTAGAACCGGGAAATGATTGAGCCGTTGCTGGCTCGTGTTGCTTCGTGGTCAAACCGCCGTCGGCAGCTGCTTCGCGCCGTCTGCGGGTTGTCAATGGTGATATATACTACGGTTGCAATGGAACAGAATTGTGAAGCGAAAGGAGCGAGGTTGTGAAGAAGATACTCTCATTGTTTGCACGAGCCTGGGACGGCGATCGCCAGGTGCGCGACGAGGTCACACCTGGCACCGAATGGGCTCTGGCCGGTGAAGGTGTCGCCACCCGCAAGTGGGACGGCACCTGCTGCCTCGTGCGAGATGGGCGGCTTTTCAAGCGATACGAGGTGCGGCGAAATGGCCATGCTCCATCCGCTTTCGAACCGGCCACGGAAGTTGACCCCAACACCGGCAAGCAGCAGGGTTGGGTCCCTGTGGACGACGGCCCGGCCGACAAGTACCACCGCGAGGCATGGTCGGCTGGCGATCCTCCCGTGGACGGGACTTACGAGTTGGTCGGTCCAAAGGTGCAAGGCAATGTGGAGACCCTGGACCGGCACATGCTCCTGAAGCACGGTGCCGATGTGATCCCGGACTGTCCGCGCACCTTCGAGGCCATCCGCGAATACCTGCGGACGCATGACATGGAAGGCGTCGTCTGGCACCACGTCGATGGCCGGATGGTGAAGATCAAGCGGAAGGATTTCGGATTCGACCGCGGCGTGGAACCATCGGCGTAGATCTTGCGTGAATCATCAAACCCCCGGGCAACCGGGCCCGGGGGTGGTGTTGCATACGACAGAAAGGAGGCCGTCATGAGTAGCAGCGACTCATCATCGCACTCTACGAAGAACGGAGGGTTAGCCTAACTGGTAAGGCACCCGTCTCGAAAACGGGCGTGGCTTCAACGCCTTGGGGGTTCGAGTCCCTCACCCTCCGCTGCCTCAATCGTGCTTGTGCGTCGGAGGGTTGGCAGAGTGGTCTATTGCACCGCGGTGCTAACGCGGATCCCCCGCAAGGTGGACGGAGGTTCGAATCCTCCACCCTCCGCTTCTTGTCTGATATTCGGGTTGGTAGCTCAATTGGTAGAGCGGCGGTTTGAAGCACCGCGGATGCAGGTTCGATTCCTGCCTGACCCATTGACCGGCGTGCATCAGGCGGCCATGGCGCTGTTGTCCATGAAGTTTTCCCGGATGGCCAGGAAGCGCTGTTCGTTCTTTAGAAACGCATCCACTACGTCGGGGTCGAAGTGGGTGCCAGAATCGGCCGAGATCATCGCCTTGGCGATTTCGTGCGAGAAGGCGGCCTTGTAGACACGGCGCGAGGTAAGCGCGTCGTACACGTCCGCCAGCGCGGTAATCCGGCCGCAGAGCGGAATCTCGTCCTGCTTCAGTCCGGAAGGATAGCCGGAGCCGTCGTAGCGCTCGTGATGGGTGAGTGCAATATCCCGGCCCATTTCCAGAAATTTCACACCGGGAAACTGCCGAAGCGCGGCGTCCAGCGTTTGCGCGCCCAGCTTGGCATGCGTCTTCATCACCTCAAACTCGCGGTCGCTCAGCCGGCCTGGCTTCAGCAACACATTGTCCGGAATTCCCACCTTGCCGATGTCGTGCAACGGGCTGGTTAGATAGATGAGCCGCGCGAATTCCGGCGTGATTTCGTTCTGGAATTTCACAACACCGGCCAGATGCTGCGCCAGCACGCGCGAATAGCTGCGAACACGCTCCAGATGCGTACCGGTTTCGGAGTCGCGGCTCTCGGCAAGTTTGGCCATCGCGAAAATGGCCACCTCGCGAGTCTCCATCGACAGGACGCGCTCACCCGCGCCGATGCGGGCCAGCAATTCCTCTTTGTCGTACGGCTTTGAGACAAAGTCGTCTGCCCCCGCCTTCCGTCCTTC